>CAZYQR010000028.1:0-17740 GCA_964649755.1 uncultured Maribacter sp.
GCCTTTTTATCTGGTACAACCTCTTGCTATTTGTGCCCCAAGGCCGAATAATATCCCTCCTAGTAAGGCAAATACCAATCGTCTTTTAACCGTGATCTTAGGGGAATGTTGTACTCTAAACCCAATTCTACCCGTCAAGGAACCAGATAAAAAGGCACCAGCCAAGACGCCTAAGGTTTCGAATACCAACCAATTATTCATAGGGGATTTGTCACCACTGACAAACTTGCTATAATAGGCATTATGTAGGGTATGTTCATGGGAAACTTGATCTACTATAGTTACCACTCCACTTTTCATCACCCCACTGGCACCCAAACCCCTACCAGTCATATAAAAAGTGAAGATGATTAGGAGCCCCAAAAGGAAACCACCAAAATATGGGTTCCAATAAACGTGTCTGTTCTTTTTACTTGCCTTCATTTTTGTATTTATTTTACTAATAGAGATATCTGGTTATTTGGCCTGCTTCCACCATAACAAACCTGAAAATTAATCCGCCTAAAAGCACCAATAATGCGGGCACAGCAACGGGAACTTTATAGCCTTTTAATTCAAGTATTTCCAAAAGCCCCGGAATTAGTAAGCCTAGTATAATGACGAATACGAAAAACATGACCGTAAATTCGCCATTAACCAATAATTGCATAGCCTCTAACTGAACTTGTGAACCTGCCCAATACCCCATAATCATGTGAACTATCAAAGCCAATTCAATAATGATTAAGCCTAAATCTATCTTACTGAATAAATTCCTTTCAAAATGTGATTTGGATAATAGGATAATCGTTGCAGCAGCCGTGGACAGTCCCGAGGTTAAAAATAAGGGACCTAATATCGCATTGTTCCACAGCGGTCTGGCATTGAACGCCGATAATAGAATACCTGTATATATACCCAGTACAACCGATAAGGGAATCAAGGCATAGGCCATATTCATTCTATTTTTGACCAAAAACTTTTGAAACTTCTTCAAGAAACCAAACTTTAGATTCCATTTGGGGAATATTTCATTGAAATAGCTAAATACCCATAGTATGGACAAAGGGGTTATGAACAATAACACCCATGCTCCCCAAGACATGGGGGACTCGATTCTCACGGTGGTGTAGAGTCGCCAGAAATAGATTTTATGTGTTAGATCGTAAAATAGGGCCAATAATCCCAAAACAAGTGAAATAGATGCAATTATTGCTGCATATTTCACTGTTGTTGGGGTTTCTTTTTCCTTTTTAATAATAGTGAATAATGCGGCAAAAAATAACAAGCCAGCGGCCAACCCACCCAAAAATAGATAAACCGATATTGGCCAATGCCAGATCTGTAATGAAGGGTCGATATTTGGTATATTTCTACCACTTGTAAATAGTTCTTCTTCCATTTTTTATCGGATTATATTAAATAATAAACATGCGGTTTTGTACCAGCTTCAGGAGCTAGGGTTTTGTGTTTTCTTTTTTTGAGTAATTGCGAAACTTCACTATTGGGATTGTCCAAATCGCCAAAATACATGCATTTTGTGGGGCAAACAGAAACACAAGCCGGTAGCTGGCCTTTTTCCAATCTATGATGACAGAATGTACACTTGTCCACATACCCATCAGGGTGTTGGTACCTGGCATCATACGGACATGATTCTATACATGCACCACATCCAATGCATTCATTTGCTGTAACCAATACAATACCTCCGTCGATAATATGGCTTGCACCCGTAGGGCAACAGCGAACACAGGGGGCATTTTCACAATGATTGCATCTTTCGGACCTTAATTCCAATTCAAGATTCGGATAAGCACCTTCGACTCGCTCTGTAATCCAATCCCTGCAATACCCAATGGGAACATTATTTTCGGTTTGGCATGCAACTACACAGTCGCTACAACCTACACACTTTTTGGTATCGATTACCATTGCATATCTCATACCGCTATTGTTTTTGCTGGGTCTTCAGTTAGTATTTTTACAAAATTCCCTCTCATTCCTGTGCCTCCCATTAATGGATCAATGGAAACTTGACTTATTAATTCAGTATCACTGGCCCCTTTTCCATGGGCCCTTCCCAATTTTTTGTTATTATGGCCAAATCCGTGGACCATATAAACCGAATCCCAACGAATCCGCTCAGTGACCCTTACTCTTATTGGGAAGGATGATTGCACCCCATCTTGGTTTTCTAACCAAACATATTGCCCTTTCCTTAGTTCTAAGATTCTAGCAACCTTAGGGTTAACCCACAGATCATTTTCGCTCTTTAGGTCATTCAAGTTTGGATTGTTCACTGTTCGGCTAAACGTATGCATTGGTGATCTCCCATAGTTTAGCCTATAGAAGCCCTCTGCCGGCTCAGGATGTATCGTGTATTTTGGCATGGGATCAAAGCCCAATGCCGCTAACTGCCGAGAATAAAATTCTATTTTACCACTATCGGTGGGAAACTCATAATTTTGGCCTTCAACTAGATACATTGAACCTGATTTGCGTTTGAATTTCTTGACCCCAATTTTTTCCATTTCTTCCAAAGAAGTCCCTAATTTTGCTAATTGCCATGAAATCACCTCTTTGAAATCGTCGTATTTGAAATAATCGTGAAGCCCTAGTTTTTCCCCAATTTGTTTTGCCATCCACCAGGCCGGTTTAGAATCAAACCGAGGTTCCACTGCTGGCATCCGTAATGCTATCGATGGCTCTCTATTCGTTGCAGATCTAATATCATCATAACGCTCTAAATAGGTACATTCGGGTAATACCACATCGGCATAACCGGTTATCTCCATGGGCATGGTATCAACAACCACCATAAATTCAAGGGAATCAATAGCTTCTTCCAATAATTTCTTATTGGGTATGGAATTATTCAAATTAGTCCCTGCGACTACCCAACCTTTAATTGGGTATTTATTTTCTTTGGAAGGAATACTCGCCCTAATCAATTCATTAGTGATTCCCATTTCGGCAAACGGATAATTTTCACCAATTTGCTCCCATCCCCATTTAGGTTTAGGGTAGGGCGGATGCGGGAATTTCGGGATACTTATTTTTTCCTTGAAGTAAAAGCCACCTCTACGACCCCATGAGCCTAACAAACCATTTAAAATGGCGATAGCTCTTGCACGTTGGGTGTCATCGCCATACCAAGTTACATGACGTCCTGGATGAATTATGGTCGAAGGTGCTGCAGCTGCCATAACCCTAGCCGTTTTTCTTATCTCTTTTGGTTTTATGGTGGTAACTCCGTACGCCCATTCAGGGGTATAGTCTTTTACATGCTCTTTTAATTCATTGAACCCAGTGGCATATTTATCAACATAGGCTTTGTCGTAAAGATTTTCATCGATCAAAACATGTATCCATGAAAGTAGTAATGCTATATCCGTGGCAGGTTTTATAGCCAGCCAATGTTGTGATTTACTTGCAGCGGTAGAAAGTCTCGGATCCACAGTAATAATCGTGGCATCATTATCAATGGCGTCTGACATTTCCTGTACTTGTGTGTTGTGCATATTTTCACCGATATGTGAACCAATTAGCACCAAACATTTTGTATCTCTAATATCTGTTGGTTCGGGTGAACCGACCCAAGACCCAAAAGTTAATCCAAACCCGGTCTCCCTTGGACCTCTACATTGGGCATAAGCGGGTTCTGCAATACTGTCTGAACCATAGGCCTTGAATAAATGTTCAAAATGCTTTCCTGGAGATCCATGCTTTAACAACGCCATGCTCTCCGGGCCATACTCATTTTTAAGGCCTTTCATTTTTGAGGCAATAAGTGTTAATGCCTCATCCCAGCTAGCCTCAACAAATGTGGTTTCCCCATTTACTATTTTCCGTATTAATGGTGTTTTAAGGCGATCATTATCTGTATACATACCTACGCCGCCTGTTCCTCTAGGACACAATCTACCATTACAGTGGGGATCTAAATCATTTCCAATTATTTTTTGAATCGCACCTTTATTATCGGCATGTACCCAAGCGGCGCATTTCCAAAAGCAAACTTCACAATATGTTGCCGTTTGTTTTAGTTTTTTCATGGCATCTTGCAAAGCAAAATCCTCTAGATAGGAATTTACGCCAATGGAATTGAAAGTTGATGCGGCGGTGGCGACACCACCAAGTCCTAATGCAGAAATTTTGATAAATTTCCTTCTGGAAGTACTCATAGATTCTTAATCAAAATTATGATGTAAAATTACAAGGGCAATAAGCAAGGATTCATGATAAATGTCATATAATCAACACGTTAAGTGTAACATTTGTTACATAGATTAAACAAGAACCTCTTTGATTTATGTTGTATTTTTGTTGTAGGGAATACTTAACTGAATGAAAAACAACTACTTTGATATAATTAAAAAATATGCTCCTTATGGACTCTTGATTGTTATAATCAGCATGTTTATTTTAATCAAGTATTCTGATTTTGGAAAAAAAGATATCAATATTGATTCCGAGTACACTCCAATATCGAATCAATCTGAAAGTTGTTTAAACTGTCATGCCAATACCACGGGATTTTCAGCTTACCATGATCCCAAATTAATAGGTTGCGTGAGTTGCCATTTGGGAAATGGCCTAGAAGAAGATAAGGATAAATCGCATGAAGGCATGGTATTGATTCCTGGCAATCTGAGTAATGCAGAACAGACCTGCGGTAAATGCCAT
This sequence comes from uncultured Maribacter sp., assembly GCA_964649755.1. Taxonomy (GTDB): domain Bacteria; phylum Bacteroidota; class Bacteroidia; order Flavobacteriales; family Flavobacteriaceae; genus Maribacter_A. Next base: position 4,669 of record CAZYQR010000028.1, read on the forward strand.
GCCAGTGAGTTGTCAAAAATCAAGAAATCCCTGATGAGTACGAACAGCGGAATAGTTGCCGTTGATAAATACATTTTTGGTGAAGTGGAAACTCCCAATGACCATTTCCACATAGAGGAAATACAATACACAGCTGCCGAAAAACATTTAAGGGATTTGTGTGCCAATTGCCATTTGGGAGCTGAAAAGATCGAATTAGGTGAGATTAATCAGCTGAGCAGGGGAGGAGGCTGCATCGCATGCCATTTGAACTACTCGGAGAAGGCAAAGACAGACTTGATTGCGTATCTTGATTCAGACAAAAAAAACATCCCTAAAATACATCCATCAACAGATATTTTTGTGAATGACACCCATTGTTTTGGTTGCCATAGTAGATCAAGTAGAATTTCAACCAATTATGAAGGCTGGCACGAAACTTTGTTGGATGCAAATGAGGTGAAAGATAAACCAGGTTATCGCGTTCTGGAAGATTTGAGGGTTTATGCCAAAATGGATGAAGATGTACACCATGCCAAAGGAATGCTATGTATAGATTGCCATTCAAGTCATGAAGTTATGGGAGATGGCAAAGTATATGCCCATGAAGAAGAGGCGGTGGCTTTACAATGTGCTGACTGTCATTTTAATGAAAAGCCCGAAACGATCGTTTATGATTCTTTGGACAATGAATCCCTTCTTGTGTTTATGCATAGAAAGTATTCACATTCCGATAAAAATATTCTGGTTGCCCAAAAAGACAAACATCCATTGGTAAATACATATGTTGATGAGGGTCAAGTGTATTTAATTGGTAAGAAAGATGGTGAAATACATGAGATAAAACCCCAATCCGAAGTTTGCTCTAGAGATAACGCGCATAAAACGGTTAGTTGTTCAACATGCCATTCCTCTTGGACGAATAAGTGTATTGGCTGTCATAATGTGTATGATAAAGAGGATATAAATGGTTTTGACTTATTGGACAAAAAAGACGTTAAGGGGCAGTGGGTAGAACATGTTGCTGAATTTTTGACATCGTATCCAGCGCTTGGCGTTAGGGAATCAGATGAGGGCAAACAATTTGAACCGGCCATTCCAGGGATGATTATGACTATTGATAAGGGCAGTTTTGAAAGTGGTAAGGCTAGCGAGGATATTGCCTTTCATAGATTGTATGCCCCTAATTCACCACATACGACTACCAAAGAGGTAAGGGATTGTAAATCTTGCCATACCAATCCGTCTGCTTTGGGATATGGTTCTGGCGATTTGAGTTACGAAATAGAAAATGATCAGGGTATTTGGCACTTTCAACCGGATTATGCTTTAAATTCGAATGACGATTTACCAGAGGATGCCTGGGTAGGATTCCTAGATGGTAAAAACCAAAATAAGATCAATTCAACAAGGACAGATTTTAGGCCACTGTCCATTGAAGAACAGCAACGATTGCTTTTGGTCGGTGCTTGTTTGCAATGTCATTCAGAAGATTCCAATGTGATGCAACATAGTTTAAATGACTTTGAAAAAATGCTTGATAATTTAAATGAGCAATGTATTTTACCTAATTGGAATATTGATGAATTGTCCAAAACGAAATAAAAAATATCATAAGAATGTACTACTTTCCATGTACCATAACATTTAAAATTAACCACATCATGAAAAACCTTCCCTTTTTAGCATTGCTGATTATCTTAATCTCAAGTTGTAATTCACAACAAACCACTAGCCTTTTTAATGGAAAGGATTTGACGGGTTGGCATATAGATGTCCCTATGATGGACAGTATCCCTGAAGCTATTAATCCGTTTATTGTAAGAAATGGTATGCTGGTAAGTTTAGGAACGCCACAAGGCCATATCATTACTGATAAAGAATACAAAGATTATAGATTGGATGTTGAATATCGTTTTGCAGGGGAACCTGGTAACTGCGGGGTTTTGGTATTTGCATCAACGCCTAGGGCATTGTACAAAATGTTCCCAAAATCGATAGAAGTACAAATGATGCATGAAAATGCCGGAGATTTTTGGGTTATTGTTCAAGATATTGAAGTAGATAATATGGTGGAGCGTAGGGGCCCCAAAGAAGAGTGGGGTATAACCGAAGGTAAAAAGCGCCGTATATTGAATTTGACAGATGATTCTGAAAAACCTTTGGGAGAGTGGAACCATATGAAGATCGAATGCCTTACAAATCAAATTAAAGTTTGGGTAAATGGCGATTTGGTCAACTATGGTTACAATGCCACGGCAGATAATGGGCAAATTGCTTTACAGGCAGAAGGTTCAGAAGTTGAATTTAGAAAAGTTGAACTTACTCCAATTACAACATTGAGCGATTAATATGTTTTTAGATCGCTATCAATTACCAAATAAGCTGTATTAATTATGAAGTACACAACGCTTGTATTACTTGTTTTGGTTGTAGCATCATGTGCTACGCCAAGGCAGTATAAAAAACTGAAGACCCACAAGTATATCAATCCAGTAGATACTGAAACCAGGGCCATTGAGTATCAGGAATCATTTACTTATTTGATTGATGGGGTGGGTGCTACCAATAATTTCCCTGGAGCAAGGTTGAACAAATTCGATAGGATAAATGACAGCCTGTACGAGGCAACAATAACGCCCGAAAACGCGCCTATAAACCCGAGTCCATGGTATGCCTTTAAAATATGGGCCAAAGAAGCAAGGACGATGAATGTACGTTTGGAATATGGGGAATTTTGGCATAGGTACAATCCAAAAATAAGCTCGGACGGCGAACATTGGGAAGCTTTGGATTCCACCTTGGTTCAATTGGGTATTGATAGTACATCGGCAACCATAAAACTTAATATTGATAAAGATACGCTCTGGGTAGCCGCTCAGGAAATTCAGGACACTAGAAGGGTCGGGGCATGGATGAATTCATTCAAGAACAATGAATTGGTGACCATAGGAACAGCTGGCGAGAGTGGCCAAGGCAGGCCGCTATTTCATATGAATATAACCAAGGGCGATAATAAGAACAAACCTGTGATAATTGTTATCAGCAGGCAGCACCCGCCAGAAGTCACAGGTTTTTTTGCCATGAAAGCCTTTATAGAAACCCTTGTTGAAGTAGGGGGTGAAAATGGTTTTTTTGAACGGTATCGACTCATGGTATATCCGCTTATGAACCCTGATGGAGCTGATCTGGGGCATTTTAGACATAACACAGGAGGTGTTGATTTAAATAGGGATTGGAGTGCCTATCACCAACCTGAAATAGCACAAATAACCCAACATATGGTCAATGAGACCAAAGAACATAAAAACAATGTGCTTTTAGGGCTCGATTTTCACAGCACTTTTCATGATGTTTATTACACTCCACATGAATCGGTAAAAAGAAAGATTCCCGATTTCACAAAAACATGGTTAGAGCAGATTCGAGTTTCATTGAATATGGAGGATATAAATGAAAGCCCAGGAAAAGGTACACGACCTACTTCAAGTGCGTGGTTCAATAGGCAGTTTGGCGCTACTGGCATTACTTATGAAATCGGGGATAAAACCCCTAGGGAATTTATAAAGAAAAAGGGAGAGGTCTCTGCTCATGCTTTGATGGATTATTTTTTGAATCTTAAATAGACATATGATAAAAAGGTTTAAAAAAAAGCACTAATGCCAATAGTTTTAAACCTAAATGTTAAAAATGTCGTTGTACGAATTTTGCTATGAACAAGCTCTTTTCTACCTCCGTAAACGTAACTTTATAGGTCAAAAAATAGGTCCTTTCAAAACTATTTTCTGTTTTCGGGGTCTAAACAATATGATGCATTTGTAAAAGCAGTAACCTGGAGTTAAAATTGACCCAACCTTGAAGAACGAAGCTGATTTTATTAAAAGATTGACCAGCAGAAGATATAAGGACGAGGCATTTGCCGAATTATTGGATCTTTATCAGCAGCGCTTGTATTGGCATATTCGAAAATTGGTGCTTACTCATGAAAATGCCGATGACGTGCTTCAAAATACATATTTAAGGATTTATAAGAGTCTTCCCAGTTTTAAACAACAAAGCTCGCTGAGTACTTGGATGTATAGGATAGCACATAATGAATCGCTTAGGTTTCTTGAAAATGAAAAGAAGAAACACCACGAGTCTTTGGATGATGAGGACAACAATTACCTGAACATTTTGACAGAGGATGTTTATTTTGAGGGAAGTGAGGTGCAATTAAAATTACAGCAGATATTATCAGAACTACCACAAAAACAGCGAAAAGTATTTCAAATGAAATACTATGATGATTTAAAGTTCCGTGAAATGGCCGATATTCTTGGAATAAAGGTAGGAACATTAAAATCTAGTTATTACAATACGGTAAAACATATTGAGGAAAAAATACTTGCTGTTGAACTTTTAACAAAAAACAAGGTCTAAATAGTATGGAATCATTGAACAAAAAAATAAATATGGAGAAAAGTGCCAATGACCAAAAGGCCTTGGATAAAAAAATGCAGAGCGTCCATACCAAAGATTTGGGCCTTGATATACCTCAAGATTATTTTTCCAAATCAAAAATTGAAATTTTGGAGAAGGTGGGCAATGAAAATAAGGGTAAACTAGTATCCTTATACAGCAATAAAATATTCTGGGCCGCTGCAGCTGCCATTGCACTTTTGATTGTAATTTCAATATATAGAACAAACTTGGTTCCTCAGGTCGATGCAATCCCCGCAATTGTATCGGATACAATTGAACGATTAAATAACGAGGGATTGGTGAACGAAGATGCTGAACTAGGTGAAAGAGATATTCTAATTACCTCACTTTTTGTTGAGGAAACTGAAATTGATGAATTTGTAAATAACTATATGTTGGAAGAGGCAATATCCGATGAACTCAATTTCAAATAATAATACGAAATCATGAAAGCTATAAAAATAATTGTCGCCATCCTATTTATGCTGATCGCCGGGGTTTCGAACGTATGGGCCCAGGAAAAATGGGATATGGAAAACTTAACAAAAGATCAAAACGAACTTCTGCAGGCCCAACGTGAATTGGTCCGAGCGAACCGAGAAGCCATTAAAGCCAGTCTTAATGAAGAACAGTTGGCCATTTTGCAAAACCAAGCACTTTCAAAAAAAGAAAGACAAGAGATGTTGGTCGCATCGTTCACCGCCGAGCAGAATGCTTTAATCGCGGAGAATAGGTCCGGGGCACAAGCATTGAAAAAACAATTCAGAGCTTCACTGACCGAAGAACAACGAGAGCAAATACGTGATAGAATGAACACTAGAAAAGGTGAGAACAGGAATGAGTTGCGTGAATCTGTTAAGGAAAAAAGAAAACAGAAATCAAAAAACGGTAATTAAATCGTGATTTACATGTAGTACAGGTGATCATGAAAATGTATTGATTACTTGTGCTCGTTTTTATATATGAAAAAACTTTTCACTTTATGGTTGATTGTATTGGGTTTGCCCTGTGTGTTTTCCCAAGAGAAAACCTCTGGTGAAAATGAAGTGGACGAAATAATCGACAATCTTCTCCTAGAAGACCAAGATATGGAGGCCTTTATGGAATCTATTACCGATTTTCAGTTCCTTTATCTTTCCGTGAATTATACTAATGATACCTATTTTTCTGGCCGTGATATTGGTATTGACCAATACAATGTACGTCCCCAGATTTCCTATATGCATTCCAAAGGGTACTTTGCAAGCTTATCGGGTGTCTATTATAGTGAGTTTACGCCCCATTGGGATTACAGCACCGCAACTTTAGGTTATGGCACCTACCTGGACAAGAAGAATTCGGTAAGATTGTATGCTTCATATTCAAGGTTTTTTTATTCCGATGGCGTGGAAAACCCTTTTACCAATGACATAAGTCTAGGACTGGGCATAAAGAACAAGAAAAGGACTTTTGGGACCCAACTTACTGGCACCTATTTGTTCGGAGACGATAATTCGTTTCAGATTGTCTCCAGAAGTTTTGTAGCTTTTGAGTTGCTAAAAACAAAAAAGGTAGATTTAAAACTAAGGCCACAACTAAGTATAGTTGCCGGGCAACAAACTTTGGAATTAGCGCAGACCACATTTCAGAATGGGGTAATGGTGACCGATTATTTGGGGAATGATGTCTTTGACTTGATCAATACCCAAGTGAACTTACCACTTCAATTAACTACGAACTCATTTGATTTTGAATTGGGCTATACCTTAAACTTACCATCAGCGTTGGATAATGAGTCCGACTTGCCAACAACGGGATATTTTAATCTTTCCATCGCTTATATGCTTGATTTATAGCCATTCTACCCGATGTATTTCTCCTTTGATAAGGGAGATTTTATTTACTTATAATCATTGGATTTTGTATGGAATTATCCTTTAATCATTATCTAACCTTTAAACTTCAAATGGATTACTCCTAAAATTAAAATAACCCGAACCTTTATAAGAATCTTTGTGATTATTTAGGTCATAGGTGTACTAATAGGTAAATACTAATTATACATACAATGACAAATACTTTTAAAAAAAGCGATTTTAGGAAATGGCTGATCAAATTTTATAAATGCGAACGTAAGGAATTCAATAAAATATTGGGAATAAAACAATAGGCTTAAAACGATAATTCTTCTATAATTATGGAATAATAACCAAGTAGTAGGCAGTAATAACGAAAATTACGACCAATTGTACTGCCAATAGCTTTATTGAACGATTTACATTTCTAAATTTTGCGGCCGCTATTTTTGAATTTATATATATCTGTTGCCCCAATTGATCAAACAACTCAACCTCATCCAAACTTATATGATAAAAGGTTTTTGAAAATTCCTTGATGCTGCCAAATTTAGAAATAACATCCCCAAAGAAAAATACATTCTTATCATATTTTGCTTCAATATGTGGTATAAAACATTTAATACTGAAGTAAACTGATCCCCCGGTAACAATAAACCATAATCCCAATAGTACATATAGTAATTGATATGTTGCTGCCTGCTCCACCAGCAATTCAATACTCTGGAAGACAAAGTTCAATAAAATCCCATAGAATGACAGGATCAGACCCGCCTTTATTTCTGAAGCTCTAATTAGCTCTACCATATAACTGATACTGCCCCAATAATGATCTACTAATTCTTCTGTATGGCCCCCTGACATGGGAGGACGCTTGACCCAATCTCTTGCCTTTTCCTCTTTTTTGGATTTTTGTGATTGCTTCATACAATTTAATTTTAGTTGATTGATAGTTTTTCATCCATTTAGCCTATCAATCAACTAAAATAGTAAATACATTAGAATTCTCAGTTTTATTTCTATCCTTGATCAATTGTGGTGATATTGTGCCTTGGACCTAATTTTTGGTATATTGCCTTTAATGTTCTAGATTGGATAATTATTTAGGGCTATTGGGACAATAATACGTATGTTCCGTCCTTTATTTGCTACATTTTATTGTTGATACGTATTAATTTACATTTTATTAATAAATCAAAAACCGATTATGAAAACCAGTAAACAACTTTTTATTTTAATTGTTATTACACTATTGACATTTAGTAGTGCTTCCTTTGCCCAAGGACCTCATGTAGTTACATTAAATGTGGATACTAATGAATTAAATAAAGGTAACAAGGATGCAGCTTTTTCTTTTACAGTTAGCGAGGGGACAGCGTTTGAAAACATTGATGACGATGAAAATTTTACAATAACAGTAAAAGCGAATGATGAAATAGAATGGGTTGGCACATCATCATCGAGGGCCGCAGTAAGTATTGATGAGATCGAGATCGTTGCTGATGAGACTAAACCTAATAGGGAAAAGGTATTTAGAAAAGATAAAACTCCTGGCAAGATAAATAAGGGGAAGAAAAAAGTGAAAGCAAAAGTAAAAGATAAATCGAAAGGTAACACCTATAAATATATCATAAGGTTCAGCATTGGGGCATCAAGTTTTGAAATTGATCCAAGAATCAAAGTTGGAAAATAATTATGGATTTTGTAATCGGATTTTTATGTTAAAACGCCGATCTGTTTTTTGTAAACTGACATACACAAGGGAAGTCTTGCTCACGCTGGGCTTTCTTTTTGTTACTGTTTTCGGGCTTTATGGGCAGGACCAGGTCGCGGCTGATAGTCTCGAATTGATCTATACCAGTGGAAAATTTGAAGAAAAAGACCGATTGCAATTGCTTAATGATCTTGCCTTTGAGCATCCGAATCCTGAAAAATCATTAGTATATAGCGAAGAGCTCTTGCGCAGGGCCCAAGCTGTTGATTCAATCCGTTTTATCATTAAAGGGTTTCACCAAATAGGGAATAGCCTTACGTATAAAGGAGATCTAAGCCGTGCTTTGGCCAATTATTTGGAAGGTATACATATAGCAACAGAAGCCGAAAGAAAAAAAGAACTTGGGGCATTGTATGTCTCTATTGCCGGGGTCTACCAGGTAATGGGAAACGATAAGAACACCCTTCGGTATTACAAAAATGCCCTCCCCATCCTAAAGGAAGTTGATGATTCTTTGAACTACGCCAGTACCTTGGAGAATTTGGGGGATTATTACAATCTAACCCTTGCCAAACCCGATTCCGCCTTGCTCTTTTTTGAACAATCTGGGCCCCTTTTTAAGACTTTGGACTCCAAGATAGGTCTTGCTTATAATCTGGGTAACAAAGGCCTGGCTTATGCCCAAATGGGGCAAAATACCATTGCCGAAAAGAATATTAGTGAGGCTATTGGTATACTTGAAGAGCTGGGCGATTATTATCCCATTTGTGTATATCTCACCTATATGTCTGATATGTACCTGCTACGTGATGATTGGGATGCCGCATTCGGTTCTGCCCAAAGAAGTTTGGAATTAGCGCAACAATATGGGCTTAAAAATCAAATAAGCGATGCCTATTTAAAACTGTCAGAGCTTTATGAAAAGAAAGGCAATGCGGTAGAATCCCTTACGTATTATAAGAAACATATAACATTTAAGGATAGTGTGCAAAATATTACCGCGGTTCAGAATATGGCTGAACAAGAGGATGCCAGAAGACGAATAGAGTTAAATCTTGCAGAGCAAAGAAATAAAAACCAACGTAATATATCGATTGGGATTGCCATTGCTTTGTTTTTAATAGGCCTCTTGGCCTTTGGTTTGTATAGACGTAATCGGTTTATACGAAAAACCAAAGAGATCATTGAGAAAGAAAAGGATCGTTCCGACGATCTTTTATTGAATATTCTACCGCAGGAAACAGCCGATGAGCTAAAGGAAAATGGAAAGGTGGTCGCCAAAAAATTTGAATCGGTTACGGTTTTATTTACTGATTTTAAAGGATTTACGCATTATTCCGAAAATTTAGATCCTGAAAAATTAGTGGAAACCATCGGTTTTTATTTTACCAAGTTCGATGATATCATGGAGAAATATGGTCTGGAAAAAATCAAGACCATTGGGGATTCCTATATGTGCGCGGGGGGATTGCCCTACGCAACCAATGACCATGCCCCTAAAATGGTCCAAGCAGCATTCGAAATCATAGCATTTGTAAATGAGGCCAAAAAAAACGCTACTGCAGAACAAATTCATTTTGATATTCGTGTCGGTATAAACACTGGGCCCATCGTTGCGGGAGTAGTGGGCAGTAAAAAATTCTCCTATGACATTTGGGGCGATACCGTTAATGTTGCTTCCCGAATGGAATCGATGTCAGAACCCGGGAAGATCAATATCTCAAATAGTACCTACGAATTGATAAAATCAGATTTTGATTGCGAGTATCGCGGGGAAATAGAAGCGAAGAATAGGGGCAAAGTGAAGATGTATTTTGTCAATGGCATCAAAAGTTTATCTTATAAAAAGTCATTGGTAAATAAATAAACCCTTTCGGACAGTATTTATAGTGTCTCGTCCTACGCCATATTATTGCCTTTATAATTTTAGTAGATTACTTTTTAAAAGTGACGAACAATAATTAATTTAAGGCAAAAATCAAGGTGCCATAAACTTCGATTACAATATGCTTATGAGGAATTATCGTTTCATAAAAATAGTTTTCATTAAAAAAGCCTACATATTCCTGGGCTTTTTTTTTATTTTATGTGCCGATGTTTCTGGCCAGAACCAAGTCTTGGCCGATAGTCTAGAATTGATCTATACCAGTGGAAAATTTGAAGAAAAAGATCGATTACAACTTCTGAACAACCTTGCCTCAAGTCATCCAGATCCCGAAAAATCGTTACAATTTGCTGAAGAACTCCTACGCAGGGCAAAAGCTGCTGATTCTACACGGCGTATTATTAATGCTTATCTGTCAATAGGAAATTCCCTAGCGTCAAAAGGTGACCTGAGCCAGGCATTGGCAAGCCTTTTTGAAGGCATGAAAATGGCTGAGAAATTAGAAAGTAAAAAAACACTTGGGATTTTTTATTTAGGTATTGCCGGGGTCTATGCTAGCATGGGTAATAACCAAAATACCATCCAATATTATAAAAGTGCCATCAAAATTTCTAAAGAAGAGAATGATTCATTGAACTATGCGGCTGCCTTAGAAAATTTGGGGGATTATTACAATCTAACCCTTGCTAAACCCGATTCCGCCTTGCTCTTATTTGAACAATCGGGCCCCCTTTTTAAAGCTTTGGACTACAAGATAGGCCTTGCTTATAACCTGGGAAACAAAGGTCTGGCCTATGCCCAATTGGGGCAAAATACCATTGCAGAAGAGAATATCAGTGGTGCGATTACGCTGCTTGAGGACCTTGGGGATTATTATCCAATATGTGTATATCTTACTTATATGGCAGATATGTACGTGCAACGTGATAATTGGGATGCCGCTTTCGGTTATGCGGAAAGAAGCCTGAAACTGGCAAAACAGTTTGGACTTAAGGAGCAGATCAGTGATGCCTATCTAAAACTGTCAGAGCTTCATGAAAAGAGGGGCAATGTGGCAGAATCCTTTAAATTGTATAAAAGCCACATTACATTTAAAGATAGTCTACTGAATATTACCCAGGTTCAGAATATGGCTAACCAAGAGGTTGCCAGAAGACAAATAGAGTTAGATCTGGCAGAGCAAAGAAGTGAAAACCAACTAAACATAACGATTGGGACTGCAATTGCATTATTCTTAATAGGCCTTTTGGCCTTTGGGCTGTATAGGCGTTATCGGTTTATACGAAAAACCAAAGAGATCATTGAAAAAGAACGGGATCGTTCGGAAAGCTTACTTCTAAATATACTTCCTGTAGAAACTGCAGCCGAATTAAAGAAATATGGCAAGGTAGAAGCCAAAAAATTCGATTCTGTGACTGTTTTATTTACCGATTTTAAGGGTTTTACCCATTATGCGGAAAATTTAGACCCCAAGGAATTAATAGAAAGAGTAGGTTTTTATTTTTCTAAATTCGATGATATCATGGAGAAATACGGTTTGGAAAAAATCAAGACTATTGGCGATGCCTACATGTGTGCTGGGGGAATCCCGTTTCCTACTAAGGATCATGCCTTAAAGATGGTAAGGGCTTCTTTTGAAATTTTGGAGTTTGTAGAGGAGACCAAAAAAAATGCAACTAGGGAACAAATTCATTTTGATATTCGGGTCGGGATAAATACTGGGGCTATTGTTGCGGGAGTAGTGGGGACCAAAAAATTCTCCTATGATATTTGGGGCGATACGGTGAATGTGGCTTCCCGAATGGAATCCATGTCAGAACCTGGGAAGATCAATATCTCAAATAGCACCTATGAATTGATAAAATCAGATTTTGATTGCGAGTATCGTGGGGAAATTGAAGCGAAGAATAGGGGCAAAGTGAAGATGTACTTTGTAAATACCCTATTAAATTAGACTTCTAAAACACCTTCGGTAAGTAAATAGGGCTTTTCGGACAATAATTGAAGCGTTTCATACCAATTCACTTTTTTATAAAAATTATATAGCCTAATATCTACTAGATAACTAAAAGAAATGCCCCGCATTAACTAATAAAATGAAATTATGGGACAAAAAGTAACTATTACATTAAACATTGAGGCCGACAATCTTTACAAGATAAAAAGCCCTACACAAGCCGATATTGATAACAATACTTCAATTACAGATGATAATAGTGGGCTTTCTTTAGATGGAAGGCACGAGAATTTTATATCAAATGTGTTTATAGACAATGATGTGAGGTGGGTAGGAGTTACAAATGACCTAGGATATTTTATTACAATCCAGAGCGTTATTTACGAACCCACTAATAAAGGTAGTAGTATAAATTTTTTCACCCTTCCTATACTTTTAGGAACCGGCAAGAAGTCCGGACATGTGGAGTCCACGGTCAAAAATGATGGCAATTTGGTAGGAAAACAATATTGTTACTCCATCAATTTCAAAATCTATCGTATGTTAGGGTGCCTCTCTTTGTTTTTATGGAGAGGGTCTGCTGGTCCTTTTACAATTGATCCAAAATTAAGTGGTAAACCTAATACTTGAATTGAAGTCTTTAAACTATTTTATTAAAGCCTGCTTAACCATAGGCTTTATGTGTTTTCAATACTTGGGAAGTTTTGCCCAGGACCAAAGTATTGCTGATAGTTTAGCGAAAATTTATCAAGCAGACAATTTACAAGGTACATCAAAACTAGAATTGCTGGAAAACTTGTCTTTTAATGAGCGTAAGGATCTCAATTTATCTTTAAAATATGCTGAGGAACTTATTGCCCTATCAAAATTAGAATATAATAATGAATACCTGTCAAAAGGATACATTCAAAAAGGAAACACCAATAAAATACTTGGAAATTTAGAAATTGCCTTAGACGCTTTTTTTAAGAGTGCAGAAGTTGCTATTCAGACGAAGTCGATTATAATCGAGGGAGTTGCCAACATGTCGATAGCGGACATTTATTCCTTAAGGGGCAATTCTAGCAACGCGGAGAACTACTATAATAAGGCCATTCAGTTAATAAGAAAGACTGATGATTCTGTATCTGTAGCGACCGCCTTATTAAATGCGGGTGATCAATTTTTGAAAGATAAGAAATATGATGCTGCCATAGCCTATTTTGAAGAGGCCGGGCTTATTTTCGAGAATGTGAATT
>CAZYQR010000029.1:0-15743 GCA_964649755.1 uncultured Maribacter sp.
CAAACAAGGTTATCAGAAAAAGCACAAATGACAGTACGTATTTAAATATAGATTTGGACTATCAAACGGGAAGTAGTGATGCATGGAAAAGCCTTCCTGTTAGAGTTCGCTCTCGAGGTAATAATAGACTAAAGAACTGCTATTTTGCCCCGATAAAAATGAAAATAAAAAAAGAGGACTACAAAGGCACTTTATTTAAAGGGAATAAAAAGTTAAAATTGGTATTGCCCTGTCTTACTGAAAAGGATAGAAATGATTATGTGTTAAAGGAATTTCTGGCATATAAGCTATATGAGTTGGTTTCACCCTATCATTATAAGACCAGGCTCTTGGATATAACACTAACTGAACCCAAAGGAAAAAACTTCAAAGAGCATAAAATAAAGGGGTTTTTTATTGAGGATATCAAGAAAGTGGCCGATCGGCATGGAGGTAAGGTTTTAAAAAGAAATATGCACCCCATGCAGCAGGATGCGTTGAGTTCTGTTCAAAATGCATTTTTTCAGTTTATGATCGGGAATACCGATTTTTCAACGGCCTACCAGCATAATGAAAAATTATTGTTTGTGAATAAAGCTTCCATACCTGTACCTTTTGATTTTGACATGTCCGGTTTATGCAATACCAGCTATTCAGTAGTTTCACAGGTTGGCAAGGATGTATTGCCGATTACTGTGGTTACCCAAAGAATGTACAGGGGGTTTAAAAGGGATAATGGAGTTATGCTCGAGGTAAAAAAGCAGTTTTTAGAGAACAAAACAAAAATGTTAGCAATTATTGATGCACATAAGGGTCATTTTGAAAACCCAAAAGCTTACATACGATGTACTGAGTATATTAAAGAATTTTTCGTTGTACTTGCCAATGACTCCAAGTATAAAAAAGAAATTTTAAATCGCGCTAGAACAAAATAACTATTCACATTCTGAATAGATTTTAATCAAATAATTCACTTAAAGGCTTCCCTTGAACTGCACTTGGTAGTCGCAGGTTCAAGAACATTGCCAGGCTTGGGGTAATGTCTATGGGATTTACACTTCGAACCGACTCTCCATTTGGAATTCCTAATCCCATCCACAGTAAAGGAACATGGGTATCGTAGCTATATCCAGAACCATGTACGGTACCTTTTACCCTTTCAACCGCCATCCGTGAATTTGGATTTAGAATGGTACCGGAATTATAGGAAAGTAAAACATCGCCTGACCTTTTAGGATAATAGCCATTTTGCATGGTTTTCCTTAACCCTTCTTCATAGGTTTGGGTTTGGAGGTCATGTGCCGTAAGGGCCAAATAAACCCCTTTCTGGGTCATTAAAAAGTCGGCAACTTCTTGCTGAATAACTGGCAACAGTAATTTTTTTTCATCCACTGTGTTCTTATTCAGGTAAACTTGGTTCCCGTCAAAATTTTCGATCCATGAACCTTCACCATATTTTGCTACTAAAAATAAGTTTAGTTTATGGTTGTACTGTCCTATCCTTGCAATATCACCATCAAGTTTATTTTCTCTGAGGTAAGAAACCGCAGGTATTGCTGCATGGTCCGAAGTTAAAAAGAGCACATAATTATTTTTACCTACTTTAGAATCAAGGGCAGCAAAAAGTTCACCGAGGTTTTTATCCAAACGCAGATAAATATCCTCCATTTCAACGGATTGTGGTCCAAAAGTATGTCCAACTACATCTGTAATTGAATAGCTTACATTCAATATATCCGGATATTTATCGGTCCCTAATTCTTCGTTTTCTATGGCGGCAATGGCAAACTCGGTCAATAAGGAATTACCAGAAGGGGATACCCAAAGTAGGCGATATTCTGTTCCGCTTTTTTTGACTTTATCGCGCATGGCTTTAAAGTCATATGGAAATGTGGGGCTCGACTTGCCACCTAGGGAAGGTTCATATTTATTGTCGTCTGGGGAACTGGCCGTATAAGTATCAAGAGGATATAATGTGTTCCAGGTTTCGTTGAGGTATGCATCAGGTTTTCCCAATTCATTAAACTTGGCAACCCATTTGGGTACCTTTCTCATGTAAAAAGAACTGCTAACAAAGTAGCCAGGACTAGAATCCCAATTGTACCAATAGGCAGCATTGGCAGACTTTCCTCCTGGTAGTATAGCTGCCCTATCCTTTATGGAAATACTAACCACTTTAGATTTAAATTTACTCCTAAGCCTTAACTCGTCCGTTATTGTAGTGGCAGTTAAATTTTGGGGGGAGGCACCGTTTGGATTCTCATTTAACGATCCGACTATTTTTTCGTTGGAATCCATTACATTGCCTACATAATTACCTAATTCTCGGTCATACCAACTATTACCTATAATGCCATGATAAGCAGGAGTAGTTCCCGTGTAAATTGAAGCATGCCCAGGGGCAGTTTCCGATGGAATATAATTCACATTTGCGTTCTTAAAATTGAATCCCTCATTAAGCAACCTATTGAAACCGGTTTCCCCATATCTGTCCTGATATTTATACAATTGGTCAAAACCCATTTGGTCAATAATTACCCCAACAACCAATTTGGGCTTATTCGAATCTTGGGCCAAACCATAGAAAGAATAGCCGATTAAAAAAAGAAGCAATAAAATATTTGATTTGCGTATTACCATTTTTATTAGGTTTCAATAATTGTTATTAGTCTAGGATAAAAGTAAAATTTTCATTTTATAAAATTACCTACCAAGTTAAAAATTAGCATCGAAAATGAACCTTTTTTTAACCATTATTTTTATAGGTGACGTTTCAATGTTCAATGTTTGAATCTTGGTTCCATTAGTTTCATATCAAATTTGAGGCCAATTTCTTTTTAAATTCAGAGGGATTTTCATTTGTAACTTTTTTGAAGGTCCTGTTGAAATAAGAAAGGCTTTCAAATCCGCATTCATAACAGGTTTCTCCCACATTTTTTCCGGCCAATAATAGTCTTTTAGCCTGACTGATTTTATATTGATTTAAAAAACCAACAAAAGTATTCCCAGTAGCTTTTTTAAAATACCTACAGAATGCTTCCTTACCCAAATTACATTCCGCCGCTATTTCATCAATATTTATTTTTCTATGGTAGTTCTCATCGATAAATGCATAAATATGGCGTAATCTTTCCTGTTCCTTTTTGTTGTATCTATTAATGAAGGGTTGGTCATGGAGCAATTCAAAATCTGGACTTAATGACAAAACCTTCAAAATTTGAATGATTTCCATAAACATATCAAATGAAGCAAGGGTATGGAGTTTTTTCAATCGGTTCCCCACTATTCTTTTGGTTTCCCCATTAAAGGCAATGCCATGCGCAGATTTTTCAAATAATTCCCTTATTCTTGATAGTTCTGGTATTTCCCCAATAACCATATTCCTGAAAAAGGGCTTCAGATGCAAGACCTCCTTGTTGTAGTCTGTTTGTACACCATAGTCAAAGTTCAAGTGTGGAATATTGGAGCCTATGAAAACCAAATCACTATCTTGATATGTAGAAATATGATCACCCACATGGCGCGCTGCGCTTGCACCTTCAATATATACCAGCTCATATTCAGGATGAAAATGCCAGTAGAACAAATTGTTCAATCTAGGATTATGCAAAAGTCGAAAAGGACTTTTACTGTCTGAACTAAACGTTTCTAACTGAATTTTCATCTTTAAATTTAACTATCTTGTACAGATAAGAACAAAAATACGGCATAAAAATCAAAATAGTACAAATTATGGTCAATATTGCGGTTGAGTAGTTATAAACTGATTCCTAGTTTTACATTATCAATTCAACTAGAAAATAAAAGTCATGGAAAAAGTCAACACCAAATTAGAGATGGCCAATAAGGCCCATGAGGAAATTCCTGGTAACCCTTCAACGGCTACAAGTAGTAAATTAAGTTTGAATGATCGTTCTAATGGAAAACCTTTAAGGGTTATGAGTGAAGAAGATTGGGCGTTCTGGATGCATAATGGTTATATCGTTATAAAGAATGCGGTTCCAAAAGAGCAGGCACAAATAACGGCTGATTTTCTTTGGGAATTTGAGGAAAAAGACCCAAAAGATCCAGAATCTTGGTATGCACCTCCAAGAGCTGAAATGAAAATGAAAGAGCTTACGGGCACTGGAATGGTTGAGGTTTACAATAACCAGCATTTATGGAACAATAGACAAATGCAACGTGTTTATGACGCCTTCGCGGATGTTTGGGGTACTGAAAAACTTTGGGTGACCATTGATCGTGCTAATTTGAATTTTCCGAACAGACCTGGTCATGAACAAAAAGGATTTATTCATTGGGATTACGACCCAGAGACCAAACCACAAAATGTACAAGGTGTATTGGCCTTGGCTGACCAGACCGATCAAAATATGGGCGGATTTCAATGTATTCCCTGGCTTTACAGGAATTATGATTCTTGGAAATTATCGCAACCTGAAGATCGCGATCCTTTTCAACCAGATATTTCTGGAATAACGGATAAAATTGTAAAAGTGAAATTAGAGGCTGGGGATTTGCTCATCTTCAATAGTACTGAGCCTCATGGAATACGGCCCAACAAATCTAAGGACATAGTTCGTATTGCCCAATACATTTCCATGATGCCGGCAGAAGAGGATAATGAGGAATTAAAACAATGGCGTATTAATTCCTGGAAAAATAGAATTGCCCCTGAAGGCTATGCATTTCCCGGAGACCCAAGAAATTGGGAACAAGAAAAATACGAAACTGCCAAATTATCTCCGCTTGGGGAAAAGTTGTTGGGTTTAAAGTCTTGGTAAGTTGTCAAATCCCTAATAATTAACGGTTTTAAGGTCAAACCAACTTTTAATACTATTTTTGCGCCCTTAAATTCCTGGGGATGAAGAAGTATTTGAATATATTCGATTTTAAGCAGAGAGTAGATTATAAAACTGAAATTTTATCAGGGCTTACCGTTGCTTTGGCATTAGTGCCTGAGGCAATCGCTTTTGCCTTGATCCCAGGGTTTTCACCCTTAACAGGTTTATATGCCGCCTTTGTGTTGGCCCTGATAACCTCAATTTTTGGTGGTAGACCAGGAATGATATCAGGTGCCACGGGAGCAGTTGCTGTAATCTTCATAGGATTGATATTGCAGCTTAAGAATACTTTTCCTGGTATTGAACCAGAAACCATTTTGCATTATGTATTTGCCACGGTAATCATAGCCGGGTTGTTACAAATGGCAGCTGGGTTTTTACGATTGGGAAAATTCATTCGTTTAGTACCACATCCCGTTATGTTCGGATTCGTAAACGGACTCGCCATTATCATATTCATGGCGCAGTTTCCAAATTTTTACCAAAAAGGAACGACCGAGCTGTTAACTGGGACACCATTCTATACGATGTTGGGACTTACTTTGTTGACCATGTTGATCATCTGGGGGTTTCCAAAATTGACAAAAGCCATTCCGTCTTCTTTATTGGCCATTGTGGTTGTTTCAGCAATCGTAATGGGTTTTGGAGTTGATACGCTTACCGTAGCAGATACTATGAAAGATGGGCAGACTATTCAAGGAGGTTTTCCACCGCTATCAATTCCGCAAATTCCATTTACATGGGAAACATTGAAAATCATTTTTCCTTTCTCAGTCATTGTGGCTGTCGTGGGGCTAACTGAAAGCCTTCTTACGTTAAACATAATTGACGAAATAACCGAAACCCGGGGTAGCGGTAACAAAGAATGCGTTGCTCAGGGAACGGCAAATATCCTATCTGGGTTTTTGTCTGGAATGGGTGGTTGTGCCATGATCGGTCAGAGTCTGATCAATACTTCTTCGGGAGCGCGTGCAAGATTATCTGGGATTTCCGCGGCCGTTATGCTCTTGGTTTTTATCATGTTTGGATCCAGCTTGATCGAGCGTTTGCCGATGGCGGCTTTGGTAGGTCTAATGTTCATGGTGGCCATTGGCACTTTTGAATGGGCTAGTTTTAAAACCTTTCGGAAAATGCCGAATTCAGATGTTATCGTTATGGTCTTGGTAACCTTGATTACAGCTATTACCCATAATTTGGCCATCGCTGTATTGTTTGGGGTTATTATCTCTGCCTTGGCTTATTCCTGGGAAAATGCAAAACGTATTCGCGCTAGAAAGTATGTTGATGATGATGGTATAAAACATTACGAGATATTCGGCCCCTTGTTCTTTGGTTCAACTACCCTTTTCGCTGAAAAGTTTGATATTCAAAATGACCCTGAGGAAGTTATCATTGATTTTCAAGAAAGTCGCGTAGCTGATATGTCAGGTATTGAGGCATTGAACAAACTCACCGAACGTTATCTGAAAGTAGGTAAAAAAGTGCACCTAAAACATCTTAGTAAGGATTGTATTCTACTTTTGAAAAATGCCAATGATATCATTGATGTCAACGTATTGGAAGATCCAACTTATAAAGTTGTTGTCGATAAATTTTAATCGAAATGAATTTCTCGATGCCCTCGAGATTACTAATAAATTGTCATTCCAGCGAAAGCGGGAATCCACTTAAGAAATATTAATTTTTGACTTTACGATTAAATATAAGTCAATACATATCCTAAGAGAGCACCTCCTAAAACAATAAACGCGCTGTTCAACTTTTTGAAATAGAAAACAGTAACCAGACTGGCTATTGCGATTATGATAGTGCGCCAATCCAATAGCGTATCTTTTCCCATTTCGATGCATACGGCCAATATCAATGCAACTGCAGCCACATTTACGGCATCCAAAATGGCACCGACAATCTTGGACTTTCGCATTTTTGGGATTAAGGGATTCAATATCAAAACAAAAATGAACGAGGGTAAAAAAATACCCGCAGTTGCGGCCAACGCTCCAGTAACACCATTCATTTGCCAACCGATAAAGGTAGCTGTAGATAAAACGGGTCCAGGTGTCATCTGCCCAATAGCCACAGCATCAATTAATGCCTGTCTGGTCAGCCATCCGTTTGCAACCAATTCTGAATCCAAAAACGCAAATAAGACATAACCACTACCATAAAGAATAGCACCCACTTTTAAAAAAGTCAAAAATATTTTTAGG
The DNA here is from genome assembly GCA_964649755.1 of uncultured Maribacter sp. Taxonomy (GTDB): domain Bacteria; phylum Bacteroidota; class Bacteroidia; order Flavobacteriales; family Flavobacteriaceae; genus Maribacter_A. The sequence goes on from CAZYQR010000029.1 coordinate 7,034, forward strand.
GTTCCTATTTTTAAAGGGTCGCTAAATTGAACGAGTAAAAGCGGTATGAAACTGTTAAGAGTAGTAGTGTTTTTCTTAATGAAATAGAGGAGTAAACCCAAAAAACCACATCCAAAAAGCGCAATGATTTCATTTACACCTAACAAACATGCGACAAGGGTTATGATTCCCAAAACTGCCAATTCGTTGTTCTTAACCGCTTTTTTTCCAAGGCGAAAGGCAGCCATTACAATTATTGCGATAACGGCTGGTTTAATGCCGTAAATGAACGGTTCTACTTTAGGTAATTGACCATATGCTGCATATAGCCAAGCAAAAACAGAAGTAATGACCACTGCAGGAAAAATAAAACAGAAACCTGCCACAAAAAGCCCTTTCCAGCCTGCTCTTTCATGACCGCAATGCATGGTCATTTCGGTGGAATTGGGTCCGGGAATCAGATTGGTTGCGCCAATAAGGTCCAAAAAATGTTCTTGGGTCATCCATTTTCTTTTCGTGACGACCTCATCTTCCATCATGGCTATATGCGCCGCAGGACCGCCAAAAGAGATACACCCTAGTTTGAAGAAGAGTTTTGCGATTTCGGCCAATTGATTATTCGATGACATTATAAATGAAGTTCAATTTTAGGTTGAAGCATGTTTTAACCAAAGTTAATTGATTATGTGGATTCCTGCCTTACTGAAACGAGTTCAGCACAGGCCGTGGGAATGACAAGCGGTGGTAGATTGCAATTTCGTTATTTATTACAAATCTTTTTGGGTCAATTTTGTCATTCCGCACTTGATGCGGAATCCATTTACCATATGAAAATTCCTTCCGTTTATGGAAATCAATGAAATGGATTCTAGGTTAGGATGTAAAACATCTTTATTCCTTAACAAGCTCAATCATCTGCAATTTCTTTTAGTTTGTTTTTTTGAGACATCTTGATACTGTTCAAGGAATTGTATTAGGCGGATTACAATTAGCTTAGCATTATATTATTTCAAAAAAAACGCTGTTACCCAATATAAATATAAGGGATAACAGCATTCAAACACTTTGATTTAAAATATTATAGCGTACGCAAATATTCTGCCACCGCCCTAGTGTCTTCCTCACTTAAATTTTGGTTCAACATAATGGCGTTGTTGTACTCTTTTAATAGGGCTTTTGCAATGGGATCTTCCTTAAGCATTCGGTCAGGATTCAGGATCATGTTCATGACCCATTCTGGACTACGACGATCATACACCCCTTTTAAGGCTGGGCCGATCATTCGTTGTTCGGCCATATGGCAGGCAATACAGATGGTACTAAAGGTATTTTCCCCTTTGGCCGCCATTTCGGCATCAATTTCTACTCCAAATTCCACGGAGGTTATGGGGCCAACCCCCTTGTTGTTCAAATCAATGGGAACTTCCTCCGAAGTCGTTTCCGCTTTCACTTCTTTTTTGGTGCGGTTCATTTCAAAACCATCTTTCTTTTCTTCTTTTTTTTCGCCACAACTAAGAATAAGTCCTCCGATGGCCAAAACAGCAAGTATTTTTTTCATGTATGTTTAGTTTTTATGCTGAACAGGTTTCAGCATCCGTTTTTTGAAGCCGCTAAGATACTGAACTCATTTGAACTATTTTGATTGAAGAGAAAAATGGGGCTTTTGCAGCCAATTTAGATAAGTTCAAATGAGTTCAATAATTACGAGTATTGGTTATACTTCTTTAAAGAACTTTATACCTCTTTTTTCGGTATAGCTTATATTCTGTTTGCCGTAGAACCCTACATGTCCACCGGAATTGGGCACTTCCAAATATAACGAACTGTTTTCGTCAGCTTCTTTGTACGGATAACATTCGTGGCCCAGAAACGAATCGTTTTTAGCATTTATGATGAGCGCAGGAATCGTAATTTTTGGTAAAAACTGTAATGCACTGCATTGTTTGTAATAATCCATTGCGTCTTTAAACCCATGTGCCCTGCTGGTATAGATATCATCAAAGTCTTTCAGTGTTTTTACATTATTAATATCGGCATCGGAAATTTTTGAAGGAAACAATTGTTGTTTCTCACGCATTTTGGCTTTTAAGTGATCTTTAAAGCGTTTGGCGTACAGGAAATTTTTTGGGCGCAATAATTGTTTTAAAGAACTGTGCAAACTACAGGGCACTGAAACGGCGACTACCCCTTTGATTTCTTTGGGAACATCACGTTGTTCACCAATGAATTTAAGGGCTAGATTACCACCCAGACTAAAGCCTTTTAAGTAGATTTCATCATATTTTTTAAAATTCAAAATGTGGGAAACAACGGCTTCCAAATCTTCAGTGGCACCCGAATGATAGGAGCGATATAATTTGTTCGTTTCCCCGCTACAGCCTCTAAAATTAATTGCACAGGCATCATATCCATAGGTATTGCCCTGTTTGGCACTACCGGTGATATAGGCCCTCTGGGCGTTACCCTCCAGTCCATGTAATAGAATCATTACTTTGTTGGTTGGTTTATGGGAAAAACTCCAATCCAAATCCAAGAAATCGCCATCAGGCAGATGTATTCTTTCTCGTTCTTGAATAACGCCATCGACCTTTCTGATCAATCCGGAATAAAAGGTCGAAAAATGCCCGTTTTTAAATAGGAAGGGTGGATTATAATCTGATGAAATAAGTGGCATTAATACAAAATATTATCTTGTGCTTCTACTTTATCTGGAAGGTTGTCCTCGTTAAGCATATCCCTTAAATCAATTTCAATAGTTCGGCAAAGGGCGGTCATGGGGACATCATTTAAACGACCTTCAAATGGATCTTCACTACTGCTTCCAATTTTTTCCATGGTAGTAAAAATCCAAGAAATCAAAACAGAAAAGAAAACCATTAAAGTCATGTACCACCAAACACTAGTCTGATTTAGTTCTAATAATTCATTTTCAAAGACACTCAAAAGCCCGAAGGGGAGTAGAAGTACGAACAACCAAGTAAACAACGTACTAAAATAAGCGTATTGTCTTGGGAATGGCGTATTCTTAATGCGTTCAGATCTGCCTTGTAGGTTATACATCTCTTCCAAGTTGTTATGGAATATCTGCTTATCGAACTCTGTTATTTTCTCCTCTTTTAATAATTGTTTCAGGTGCAATCCTTGATTTTTAATGAGGTGTGTTGCCACATTTTTCCGATTTTCCAAGTCTGCATCTTCTTCAGGACTTAAAAAATTATCCAAACCAGCACAAACCGGATTTCGTTCACCATGGCGGTCAAAGATCTTTTCAATAGCCCTATTCTCTTTCATTGAAAAACTACTCGGTTGCCGTAATTGTACTCGAAGGGCATTTATCCAAGCCAATTGCCGATAAATTAAAATTCGTTGCGCTTCAGGATCATTTTCAACATAACTTAAAACGTTGATTGCCCATGTTCTTGAATAATTTACAATACCGCCCCAAATTTTTCGTCCTTCCCAAAAGCGATCATAACTCTGGCTATTTTTAAATCCTATATAAAAAGCTACTGCAATACCGATAACACTTAAGGGCTGAAAAGGGATATTTATATGTGTCCATCCTAGAAAAAGATATACTGAAAATATGACAGAAGCCCATAGGGTGAAAAATATCAAATTTTTCCATGCATATCTTATTATGAGATTCCAACTAATATTTCGTTTTACATACATCTATTTCTATTTAGTAACATAATAGTTTCCCCTCTACTAAGAGGGGATTAAGGGGTGTGTTGAACCTTCGATTATAAACTACACCTCCCTCAATCCCTCCTTTTTAGGAGGGAAGGTTATTTTGGGAAAATGTCTAAAACTTTAATCTGCTCTTCGATTGCCGATTTAAATTCCGATTTCAAGGTATTTACCAGTTCGGAAACTGAAATCACATTTTCGATTGTGGCAACACCTTGGCCCGCAGACCAAATGGTTTTCCATGCCTTTGCCTCTGTATCCAGTTCTTTCCCGAAATCTATTTTTGCATCTTTTTTCAAATCTTCTTCGGTGATTCCAGCTGCTTTTAAACTGGCCCCAAGAAAATTAGCGTGTACCCCTGAAATTGAAGCCGTATAGACCACATCACTTGCTCCAGACTCCACTATCATTTTACGATATTCTTCTGGAGCCTTACTTTCTTCAACGTTGATGAAACGTGTGCCCATATAGGCGAGATCAGCACCCATTTGCAAGGCGGAAGCAATGTCCCTACCTGTGCTTATACATCCTGAAAGTATGATTGTTTTGTCATAGAATTTTTTAATCTCAGCAACCAAAGTCATTGGGTTTATAGTACCTGCATGACCACCTGCTCCTGCAGCTACCAAAATGAGTCCGTCTACACCAGCTCCAGCAGCTTTTTGGGCATGGCGCTTTTTAATAACATCGTGAAAAACAAGCCCACCATAACTGTGAATGGCATCGACCACTTGGGAAACAGCACCAAGGGAGGTGATGATCAAAGGAACTTTATGTTTTACACATAGTTTTATATCGGCCTCTAAGCGAGGGTTTGTTGGGTGTACAATTAGGTTTACCCCAAACGGAGCTGCCTTTTTACCTGTCTCTTTTTCAAAAGCCGTTAAGGCGGTTTTTATTTCGATAAGCCATTCTTCAAACCCTTCACTCGTACGTTGGTTTAAAGCAGGGAAGGTACCTACAATTCCGTTTTTACAACATTCAATCACTAATCTAGGTCCTGAAATCAAAAACATTGGCGCTGCAATGGCTGGTAGAGAAAGGTCTTTTATAAATGGTGCTTTACTGCTCATAATTTGGTTTTATCGTTTTAAAAGTAGGAATAAATTCTTTTGGGAACTTATTCATGGTTTTCCAAAACTATGGTATTTTTGCGATTCTTATGCATGCATAATAAAATAATTCAAAGAGAATGTATTTAAAAGAGTTCGAAGTACGGTGGAGTGATGTTGATGCCAATAGGCATTTGGCTAATTCGGCTTACATAAATTTTATGGGCCATACACGTATGGCATATTTATTGGAACTTGGTTTTGACCATAAGGTAATGGTAGAAAATAAAATAGGACCGGTTGTTTTCTATGAGCATATGTACTACTTCAAAGAGGTTTTTCCAGGGAAGCCTGTAAAAGTGTCGCTAGAAGTTATGGGGTTGAGCGAAGATGGTTGTTTCTTTGAATTTCATCATAATTTTTATGATAGTAAGGGGAAGAATGTGGCACATTGTGAAATGATGGGCGCTTGGATGAGTCTGGAATCAAGACAACTCACACCTTTGTCTAGTGAATTTTTACAACGATTTATGCAAGCAGAAAAGCCGGAAGGGTTTCGCATGCTGACCAAGGAAGATACCCGCAAGTTTGCAAAGAGACCTAAAGATTTATAATCATATTGTTTATTTAGGTTGTCATTCCGAGACCCTCTACAAATTTTAAAAATGACCAGGGGATCCGTATGTATAGCTAAAGTGTCACTTCGAGTAAATTTTCGAGGCACGAGAAAATTTGTATCGAGAAGCTTTCGTATGCTGACCATAGAGGATACGCGTAAGTTTGCGAAAAGACCTAAAGATTTATAATCTAACTTGTCATTCCGAGGTACGAGGAATCTTTCGTAATTTTTAAGGATGAATACAGAAGGATATCATGTTTACCATATTTATATAATTACCAATTCAACAAAATCCGTCTTGTATACGGGCGTAACTAATTATTTGGCAAAAAGACTTCATCAGCACGCAGCGAATATTACTTTGAAAAGAGAATCTTTTACCTCAAAATATAAATGTAAACATCTGCTGTATTATGAAAAATTCACATGGATTCAAGATGCAATTGCAAGGGAGAAGGAAATTAAAGGATGGCGAAGACAAAAGAAATTAGATTTAATCAAAACGATTAATCCAAATTTAAACTTTTTGGAGTATTTATTTCCTTTCCAAAACAACAAATAGAACTGTATTTAATGCTATAATTAGATTCTTCGTGCCTCGGAATGACAATACCATTATACCCGGGTTTTTCTACTTGAAAGATACACCCCGAATAAAACCATCGCTGCTGCCAAGATCTTTATGGTTGTCAACGTATCCTTTCCCATCGCAATAGCGAAGAGAATGCCAAGTATGGGTTGCACATAAATAAAAGCGACTAAAGTCGATGCTTTTAATTGGGTTAGGGCAAATATATTAAAGAGATAAGTGAAAAAAGTAGTGCCGATAATCACAAAGGCAATGCGCCAAATAATATCGAAAGGTAAAAGTGACCATTCTATCTCCGACGTTTCTTGGAAACCAAAAGGCAGACAAATGAGAATACCCAATGAAAACAACCATTTCATAAAAGTGAACGGATGGTACTTGGAAATCAAAATTTTAGCCAATATCAAATAGGTTCCGTAGAAGACCGAATTCATTAATATCAAGAAATTCCCAAGTGGAATATTCGGGGCATCTTGCCGAATTTCGGTGCCAAAGATTATCAAACCCAAAGCACCGATCAATCCTATAAAAATACCCAACACTTTTCTTCCAGTAATTGTTTCCTTGATCAATAGGGCAGACATGATCAATACAATTATAGGCGTGGTGGTTATCAAGACAGCACTATTAATGGGTGTTGAAAGTGATAGGCCTTTAAAAAAGACCAGCATGTTTACACCCATGCCAAATATGGCACAGATGAGCATGCGTAGGTAGTCCTTTTTATCGATTTTTTCTTTGGGCCCGAAGATTGAAATAACCCAAAACAAGGCCGCTGCACCAATGACCCTCAACACTACAAAACCGAAGGCACCGACATAGTGTGGCATTACGCCTTTGGCAATGGTATGGTTTAAACCATAGATGCTTGTCGCGCCAATTGCCGCCAATATGGCAAGGGTCCTTTTGCTCAAAGGTGAATGGTTTCCTTGGCTGCTTCAATCACTTTTTTACTGTTGCCGATAAAGATTTCAGCATTGAACAGCATAACCGGTCGTTTCAAAAAAGTATAATGTTCTAGGATCAATTTTTTATATTCTGCTTCGGAAAGTGTCATTGCGGCCAATCCTCTTTCTTTATAAAGACGGGCTCGCTTACTGAACAGTGATTCAAAGCTGCCTGACAAGTTTTTCATTTCCTCCAATTGGGTATTGGTGATTGCTTCGGCCTTTATATCCTGCAGTTGAAAACCATCTAAAGGTTGTAACTCTTTTAGTATTCGCTTACAGGTGTCACAGGTACTTAGGTAGTATATTTTTCGCATAGGTCATAAAACTTTGATCCTGGAAATGAATCCCTTTTTATAGGTTGATTATTTCCTTAAGCAAAGAAACCCATTTCCGATGGAATGTTCTATTTTTATATCCTCCTAAAATCATACAAATTGGAAAAAATATTCAACATTACGCTTCAGAACAGAAAAATACTTTATAAAATCCTTACCAATACGCCAAAGGAACAATTGTTTAAGATTCCTAAAGGATATCGAAATAATATTTGGTGGAATATTGCCCATGTTGTGGTTACGCAACAATTAATTGTCTATAATTTGAGCGGGCTTAAAATGAAGGTTCCTAATGAGCTGGTCGATAAATTCAAAAAAGGAACCGTCCCCGATGGGACAGCTACCGATGAGGAAATGGACATGATCAAGGGATTTTTGTTTTCAACGGTCGAGTGGACGCAAGGGGATTATGAAAATGGTGTATTCAAAGATTTTAATGAATATACGACAAGTGCTAAGGTTACCTTAAGGGATGTTGAAGATGCCATCGCATTCAATATGTTTCATGAAGGTTTACACCTTGGTGTAATCCTGTCGCTCGAAAAAATGTTGATTAGCAAAGTATAGGCTCTAAGATTTCACTTTTTTAGTCAAATAATTTTTTACCTCGTCATAGGGCAAGACCAACTCAATGGCTCCATCGGCATAGGAAGCAACCTCATATTGGTTATATAGTAGCACTAATCCTTTCTCAGTAAACCCAATGTTTTCTGGAAGATAAAATTCATCTCGCTCAAACATGAATCCCGTACTATTGATTGGGTTGTCTTGGGGAATATCTTCCTGAATTCGAAACTTGGCCTCAGCAAAATTTTCAAAATGATCTTGGTTTTTAAAAAGCTCCCAGTTTTCAAACTCTTTTCCTTTACGTTTGTTAAAATTCAAAAAACTTCTAGTAGTGTAGCCATGGGCCCCACCAGTGAACAGATATGAATTCAACGCTATGGTAATCTTGTTTTTGTCCTCAAATGTTACTGTCCCCGAAATTTTAGCCTCCCATCCGGCAGTTTCATCAGGATATAATTTTTTCAGTTCCACATATCCATTCTTAAAAGATTGAATAGCTTCCGAGATCGATGACGCTTCGATCTCATCATCAAAAACCAAAAGCGAAAGTAGTTCTTCCTCCAGCGCAGTGTTAATGGTCTCTGAAAGTTTGGTTTGTTCCAAGGCCTTGGGAATTTCAATTGAAATATTAGGGCATGCTGTACAGTCATTATCAGAAACGATAAGGGGCTCAAAAGTAAGTTTGTGTTCCTCATTGCAACCTAGGAGTACTATAAGACAAAGTAGAAAACGTATTGGGGAATTCATTTGGGTCTTGTGTTTTGACATTGAACTTGTTTAAACTTTTTCAATTGGCTAAAACCTGCCTGCCGGCAGGCAGGAATTGCTCTTATGCACCTATTTTTCATCTTTTTTTCCTTCCGTAGCCCTACTATGCAACTCAAAAAAGTTTTTAACTGGGTACAAAATTGCGAATTTTCGCTGCA
>CAZYQR010000029.1:15843-17629 GCA_964649755.1 uncultured Maribacter sp.
CTATGCAACTCAAAAAAGTTTTTAACTGGGTACAAAATTGCGAATTTTCGCTGCAATCCAAAAAGTTAAACAAGTTCATTGCTAAATTACGACTTCATTGTAATCTCCGAAAGATAACGATACATTTGTATTGAACTTGCCTTGAGTTATGCTTTTACCTCAAGACGAGTTCATTAATAATTATGACTTATGGGCAAAAAAGACTTAAAATTCAATAGTAAAACCATTCACGGTGGTCAACAACCAGATAAGGCATATGGTGCTGTAATGCCTCCGATTTATCAAACTTCGACCTATGCGCAAACAACACCTGGGGGTCATAAGGGGTTTGAGTATTCACGAAGTGCAAATCCAACCCGTACCGCTTTGGAAAATTCTTTGGCAAGTATCGAAAACGGACAGTACGGACTTGCTTTTGCAAGTGGTCTTGCAGCTATGGATGCGGTTATTAAGTTGTTGCACCCAGGTGATGAGGTGGTTTCTACAAACGATTTATACGGGGGTAGTTACCGCCTATTCAAGCAGATCTTCGAGAAATTTGGAATCTCCTTTCATTTTATTGGAATGCAGAATCCTGATAAGATAGAAGAATACATCAATGACAAAACAAAACTGATTTGGGTAGAAACGCCTACCAACCCAATGATGAACATTATAGATATTAAAGCTGTTTCGAAAATTGCCAAAAAGCATGATGTGCTATTGGCGGTCGATAATACTTTTGCCACTCCGTATTTACAATTGCCGTTAGATTTAGGTGCTGATATTGTGATGCATTCAGCTACGAAATATTTGGGTGGCCACAGCGATGTGGTTGTTGGCGCTTTAGTTGTTAAGGACGCAGCATTGGCAGACCAACTTTATTTTATCCAAAATGCAAGCGGTGCGGTTTGTGGTCCTATGGACAGTTTTTTGGTGTTACGGGGAATCAAAACACTCCATGTGCGGATGCAAAGGCATTGTGAAAACGGCATTGCAATTGCCAACTTCCTTGCCAATCATCCTAAAATTGAAAAAGTGTACTGGCCAGGATTTGAGGACCACCCCAATCACGATATTGCAAAGGAGCAAATGAATGGTTTTGGAGGCATGATTTCTTTTATTACCAAAGGAAGTAGCTATGATGACGCCATTAAAATAGTTGAGAAGCTCCAAGTTTTTACTTTGGCAGAATCTTTAGGCGGAGTGGAAAGTTTGGCCGGGCACCCCGCAAGCATGACCCATGCCAGTATACCAAAGGAAGAACGTGAAAAAAGTGGTGTCGTAGATGCTTTGATAAGACTTAGTGTTGGTATTGAGGATGAGGCCGATCTTATTGCCGATCTTAAGCAGGCCATAGGATAAATCTTCATTGCCCGCGCTACATCTCGTTCAATAGTATAGAAATACGCAATTTCTATAATATGTGACGTCTAAAAAGATTCTTTTTCTAAGGTAATGACATCGAAGGATGAGATGAGGTGCGAGCCACGTCTTATTTAAGATGCATAAATACCTTTAAAAAACAATGGAAACCTTGTGAATAAACACTTATTATACGACCCGAACCTGTCCTGAACGAAATCGAAGAGATAGGAGGGAAGCATAATGCCTGCCTACCGAAACTTTAGTGTAGGCATGGTGTGTGGAATGGTATTTTACTACATATTTTATTTATCTACGGTTTTTCGCAATTGGATTCTTGTTAACTATTTTTTGTATTTATTCTCCTCCAAGATTTTAGTTCCTACACTTTACTTTCCCCCCATAGTAATAAATACCTCCTAATGGCTATTGATACGAAATT
>CAZYQR010000030.1:0-16103 GCA_964649755.1 uncultured Maribacter sp.
AACAACAACAAAAACAGCAGCAACAACAACAACCACGACAACAAAAACAACAACAGCAACAGCAAAAATAAACAATATACAGGCTCACCTGCATCGTAGAACTCTTTTTGGTTAAGAATTGTATCGATACAAACAGTAGTTTTACCTGTTTGACGGTCACCAATCACCAACTCACGTTGTCCACGACCTACAGGAATCATAGCATCAATCGCCTTTATACCCGTTTGTAATGGCTCAGTTACCGGCTGACGGAAAATTACCCCAGGAGCTTTACGCTCTAATGGCATTTCATGCAGCTTACCAGAAATTGCGCCTTTACCGTCTATTGGAGCTCCTAAAGTATCTACTACACGACCTACGATACCCTCACCAACATTTATAGATGCTATTCGTTGTGTACGCTTAACCGTTGAACCTTCACCTATTTCTTTGGAGTGTCCCAATAGTACAACACCAACATTATCTTCCTCCAGGTTCAAAACGATACCCTCAAGGCCTCCTTCAAACTCAACCAATTCACCATATTCGGCATTGGATAGTCCGTATACCCTTGCAATACCATCACCTACCTGCAATACGGTTCCTACTTCATCCAAAGTAGCGGTTGCGTCAAATCCTGATAATTGTTGCTTTAAAATTGCTGATACTTCAGCGGCTTTTACTCCTGCCATTTGTTTTAGATATAAAGTTTTGGACTCTAAAGTCCTAAAATATATTATAGACTACTTGTAAATTCTCTTTTTAAATTGCTCAATTTATTGGCAACACTAGCATCGAACTGTAAATCGCCTACTCTAAGAACAAATCCGCCAATGATGCTTTCATCGATTTTGTTCTCAATAGTAACCTTGTTACCCGTAATTCTTGTAACCTGTGCCAATACTTTCTTTTCCAAATCCTTGGTTAAAGGAACAGCTGTGGTTACAAAAGCCACATCTTGACCTTTTAATTGTTCGTTAAGAATGATGTATTTCAAAGCAACCTCATTCAGCATACCAACTCTTCTGTTATCTACTAATAGTTTAATCAAACCTTGGGTAATTTCATGGCTTCCTTTAAAAATATTGGAAAGGGCCTTCTTCTTGGCTTCACCTCTGATAATAGGACTTGCCAACATATCTTTTAGTTCTTTACTATCGGAAATGGTACTGACCACTGCGCGCATATCTTTTTCAACTGCATCAGTTGACTTATTATCAACTGCAATATCCAAAATCGCTTTAGCGTATCGTATGGCTGCTCTAGTATCCTTCATTCTTGATTAGTTCAACTTAATGTCACCCAACATATCATCAACCAACTTCAATTGTTTGTCTTTGTTAGATAATTGTTCCCTGATTACTTTCTCAGCGATATCAACAGAAAGTTCAGCTACTTGGTTTTTTATGTCCGCTACTGCAGCTTTCTTTTCACTCTCAATAGTAGCTTGCGCTTGCTTGATCATTTTGTCACCTTCAACTTTGGCCAGCTCTTTCGAGTCGGCAATCAGCCTATCTTTTATCTCACGGGCTTCTTTTAACAATGATTCACGTTCTGCACGCGCTTCTTTCAACAGTTGCTCACTATCAGCAGTAACATTCTGCATTTCTTTTTTGGCATTCTCAGCGGCTGCCAAAGCATCTTTGATACCATCTTCCCTGTCGTTTACCGCATTTAAAATTGGTTTCCAAGCAAATTTCCAAAGCAAGAACAATAAAAGACCAAACAACAAGGTCTGCCAGAAGAACAATCCAATTGAAAACTCGTTTATTAACTTTTCCATTTTTTAAATTTTATACCCTTAATTTTTAAATAGAAACAATAGCTGCAACCAACCGTTACAGCTATTTGTTCTTAAATTTTAGTTTATACTGCAAATAGGGCAGCAAAACCAATTCCTTCAATAAGCGCCGCTGCAATCAACATCGCTGTTTGAATTTTTCCGTAAGCTTCAGGTTGACGGGCAATCGCGTCCATTGCTGAACCACCGATTCTACCAATACCGATACCAACACCGATAACAACCAAACCTGCACCTACCATTACTGGAATTTCCATAATCTATCTAGTTTAAAAATTAAAAATTCAATTCAAAATCCAAAAAGGCGATTAATGCACCAATTCAGGGTCACTCTCATGTTCGTGCTCATGTTCTACGGATGCAAATCCAAAATATAAAGCAGATAACATGGTGAAAATATAAGCTTGTAATAATGCAACCAGTATTTCTATCAATGAAATGGCAAATGCCAATGCAAATGACAATGGGCTGCCCAACCAACTTTTAAAAATGAACATTAAACCTATTAAGCTCATTAAAACGATATGGCCTGCTTGCATATTCGCATACAAACGAATTAATAATGCAAATGGCTTTATGAACAATCCCAACAATTCTATCGGTACCAAAATAATGTACAAAGGTATTTTACCATACCAGGGCAATGAATCGCCTAATGGATTAAATTGGTGCATCCAATAATCTTTTGTCCCAGTAAAATTTGTAATCAAAAATGTCATTATCGCCAAAGAAAAGGTTATGGCTATATTTCCTGTTACATTAATCCCTAAAGGTGTCAAACCGAACATATTCAAAAACCATATAAAGAAAAATATGGTCAATAAAAATGGCATATACTTTCTGTATCTTTTCTCCCCGATATTTGGTCTTGCGATATCATCTCTGATGTATAATACAATAGGTTCGAAAAAACGACCCATGCCCGTTGGCACGCCATTGTTTTTGGCGTAGGATTTGGCCAAGCTCGTAAACAACCAAAGCATTAACAACCCAGTGAATATTATCATAACCACATTTTTTGTAATAGAAAAATCAATGGGTTTAACATTAGTGGCGTGATGGTCTTCATCGTAGTTGATGGTCCCTTCAGCATCGGTTTTATAAATTTTACTATGGTATAATTTGTAATAATTATCATCTACCTCAGCTGTAGTTTCGCCATGATGGAATTTGGAAGATGAAAATACCTGTATTCCATTGTCCCATAAAATTACAGGTAACGGAGAGCCAACGTAAATATGTTCACCTGCATCATTGGTATATGAAAACAATGAAAAATCGTGTGAATCCTGTAAATGGTGGCTTATATATTCCTTGATTTCGGTCTTGAGATCCTTTTTTGGCTCATCGGAAGCAGCCTCTTTTACATTTGCGAAAGAACTGTTGCTGAGAAGTAGCACAGCGGCCAAAAGAATTTTCAATAAAAATGGTTTACGCATATCGCTTAAAAATATCGGTCTCTAAAAATCGCTGCAAATGTAAGCTATTCTCCTAAAAAGAAAAAAGCATTTTAGAGTTTATTTTAAGGGATTAAAGTAAGATAACAGAATGCCAAATTCAATACAGTTTTTTAAGCATTTTAGCAGTGAAAACCGTTTCGATAATCAACGAGATTCCATAGGGTATAAAAAAGGAGGCAAATTCCAATCGGCTCATTTCTCCATCGGCTTTAAAAGCCGGATAAAACAACAGGAAGAAAAAGATGAATTTCAAGAAACTACCGCCCATAAAAAGAAAGCCAATCTGGTTTTTCAATTTACCTCTAAAAATATAAAGGGCAACAAAAATAGTCGCTGCAAGAATACTATTCACCACATAGGAAAGGACTATTAAATTGTCAAATTGAGGCAGTCCTTTGTAATTAAGAACAGCAATATGAAGTACAAAGACAATGCCTAATGAAAGAATCAAAAGAATAAGGAATTGAACAATAGGATTGATCTTGGCCACTAGTATTCTATTTTTTTAAGCTGTCGCAAAACTACCCAAATAGAAATTGCCACACCAAAAAGTGTGGCAATTGCCGTAAATATTCTTTTGTCCGTTTGATAGTGTTCATCGAGCCATATACCCCCTTTGGCCGCCAAAAATATTATGGCGCCCATCTCAAAGGCAATACCCGAAAGCATTGCAACATTTTTAAGATTGTTCTTTTTATTAGGAGGCTTTTGCTGGGCCATTGTTGCTTGAAGCACTACTACCTATAGTTGATTTAAATCCGCCGGAGTTACTCGTTGATGTAACCGCAGGATTCCCGCTTTTAAACGAACCGCTTTTACCTTTCATGGTACAAGAAGCATTGAAAGTAGCACCTGGTTCTACTGCCAATTTGGTTACCGAAACGGTGCCTTCAATCACAGCGGACGCTTTTAAGGATAGTAAATCTGATACTAAAAGCTCACCATTAAAATTACCTTCGATATCAGCATTTACACATTCCACTTTACCGTGAATGTAGCCATCTTTACCAATGACCACCTTACCTGAAGTTGTAACGTTACCGTCTAATTTTCCGTCGATTCGGAAATCAGCTTCGGATACGATATCTCCTTTGATTTTTGTGTTTTTTTCGATTCTGTTGGGTTGTCCGCCTAATTCATTCATAGTTCTAGGTTTTTGTTTGTCTGAAAACATGTTTATGGTTTTGGGGTTAAAACGTAATTCTTATAATCTAATAGGTTTTTGTGTACTTGTATGATTTTATAGTTGGAAGATAAAATTACAAAATTCTCTTTGCTAACCTTGTAATCCCTGTTAATTTTTATTAGTTCGGAGTAACCCAAAGCATGTTCCTTTGATTTAAAACCATGAACTACAATAAATTGATCTTCAAGGTTATAGATGTCTTTTGAAACGATATTCCCATATTTTAAATCCTTGATGGATTTCTCCAAGAGTTCCTTCAACTTTAAAGCCTCCTGATTGTTATGCCTTTTGAAAGGAAAGACCACTTTCCAATTACCTGTTCCCGTAGAACCCTTTTCCGATGAGAACTCCTTGGGTTCCAATTTGGGTAATTGCTCAGCCACCATTTGCTCTGCTTTTTTCCCTTCCGGATTGTTAGGATAGGTCAAAGCCACGTAATTCAACGCTTCCTTGAAGTCGTTGAAGCCTTGCAATCTTCCAATAGCGTTAGCCTTCAGCATTTCAAATTTTGGTACGATTGGGTCACCAGTATACTTGCTTATACTTTCCTCAGTCGCAGTTATCACTTTTAAGAATTCCTGCTCTTGAAACATTCTATAAAGCTTAACGTACTGTGCATCCGGACTATCTGAGATACCAGCCAATACAGCCGCAGGATTCAATAAAATTTCTGCATACCGCGAATCGGAATGGTTTTTAATGATATCATCCTTCATATTT
Organism: uncultured Maribacter sp.; assembly: GCA_964649755.1. GTDB lineage: Bacteria > Bacteroidota > Bacteroidia > Flavobacteriales > Flavobacteriaceae > Maribacter_A. Next base: position 5,147 of record CAZYQR010000030.1, read on the forward strand.
GACCCAAGCGGACTACCTTCTTCCTCGTAAATTTTGTATAAATTGTACTTGGATGGAAGGATCAAACGTTCCTCTGGGTTCGATTTTAAAACCTCTTCCAACTTGCCGGAAGCCAATAGGTTTTCCTTGAATTTTTCCTTATAAATTAAACCTAACTGATAATTGGCAAAATTCCGTTCTGTCTTTAGATTGTCTATAATCGCAACGTCAGTAGGAATCCTATCCATATAAAAATCCAATGAAAACATCTCATCGTCTGTCGGGTCAACTTCTTGATCGCTGACATCAGCAATAACTCCCCCATTTTCATCGGCTATTGAGATGGTGTTTTTATTAGACCATCGCCAATCATCTTCAAGCGTGCGGTTTCCCCATTTGTTGGTAAAGTCATTCTTGCCATAGCCAAGACTTGTGATATTATAAAAATAGAACTTGCCTTTGTTTTCTTTTCCTCCCTTACTTTCTGCAAAGGCAGCAAAACCATCGGTTATACGTTCAACTTCTTTTTTCTGGGCTTCTTCTTTGGCCTTCTTTAAAGCATCGATATGGGCTTCGAAAAAAGCAATCTGCTTATCCTTTGGCAAATCGTAAAGGGTAATTACACTATCGGCATATTGAACAATATCCTCATATTTGATCACATCTTCCAGATTATCAAGCTTCTTTTTAATGGATCTATATTTTTTTGTGTTTTCAGGAAGATTGGTCACAACGCTGTCATAATATGACCCCGCTGCTTTATATTCGTTGCTGTCAAAATTATACACAGCCAAATTCTCATAATTCAGGGCATTGAGTTTGGGCTCGTTCTGCGTAGCACGTAACGATTTATTGAAATATACCAAGGCCAAACTATCAGATGCATTCTCTAGATGATACTCGGCCACTTGGCGATAGATCTTATCTAAAAAAGGCCTGTTTTCCCTATTCTCTTCAAGTTCTGTCAGGTATTCCAATAATTCGATGCTGTTTTCATCGGTCAGCTCCGTATTTTTTATTTTTTGTAAGTGGGCATTGATCATATAAACACGAGGAGATTTTCGGTTTAACCCAATCACCTTATCAAATGCATAACCTGCACTGTCTTTATGTTGCAGTTGATTGTACAGCTGGCCAATGATGTAATAGTAACGCCCTTTTTCAGGATTCTTTTTGGTATAGTACGAAGCAACCTTAAGATGTTGTATGGCAGTATCAGTTACTTTTAGATTAATATAGGCTTGTGCCAACATGGCCCTTGCATCTGCATATTCCTGATCTTTTAAATTTTCAAACTTCATCAAGCGTTTCAAGTTCTTGATGGCAAGCTCGTCGTTTTCTAGACGGATATTCACTTTCTCCCTCCAGATATTTGCCTCATTCAACTTATCACTTTCATTATACTTTCGCAACACATAATTAAATGCCTCTAAAGCCGGAATATATCGCTGGTCAAAATATCTTGCCTTTCCGAGAAGTAAAAAAGCCTCATCAGTCTGCGGATTGCGTTCTTCCTCTTTAATATCCATACTGTGTTTTTGTATGGCCTTTGTGGCTTTCTCCTCGGCAATTATAAAATTAGGGTTGTTGTCTTCGGAATCGAGTTTAATATTCTCTGTAACTTCCAATCGCTCAATGGGCAGAATGTCCCAATAATCGTCTTGGTAATTTGCATTGAGTTCTTCCCTGCCCTGTTCAAAGGCAATATCACCATTGTACAAGGTATTGTACTTGGTATTCATCGCATGCCAATTTCTGTTTAGAAATGCGTCCTTTTTTGTGGAACAGGCACTTAAAATAAGACCTGCTAAAACAGCGGTTAAGATGATTTTATATTGAAGCTTCAAAATTCTTTGTATTCGTACACATTGTTAACTGAAAAACAGCGGGAATATTATGTAGTTTATCGATAAAATGCAGATTTTATCAGACTGCCCATTATCCGAAGATCGAAGTATATACAATGAATTGAGAAAATTTGGCGGTTTTTAGGTCCAGATTTATTCTTGTTCTGTAGCAACCGGACTTCCGGCAAAGAAGATTTCCAATTCTTGCAACGTTTCGGCAGAGGTCTGAATATCTTTTACGATTTCGCCTTTATTCAAAACCACAATACGTTCACATACTTCAGTAACGTGCATAAGGTCGTGGCTTGAAACCAAAACCGTAACTCCATGCTTAGATGCTAAATTTTTTATGATCGCCTTTAATCGTATTTGGGTCGTGGGGTCCAAATTGGCAAAAGGCTCATCTAAAATGATAACTTCAGGATTGCCAATAAAAGATGCCACAATACCTGCCTTCTTTTGATTTCCTTTGGAAAGGTCCCTCAAAAACTTTTTTTGGTTCAATATTTCACCATGGAACAGTTCTTCAAAATTAGAAAGTAAAGAGTCTACATCGGCCTTGTTCTGACCACGGAGCTCACCAATAAAATAAAAGTATTCTTCTGGGGTCAAGTAGCCTATTAAAAAAGATTCGTCAATAAAAGAAGAGGTGAATGGTTTCCAATCTTCACTGGTATTCACTTGTACATCATTATTGATGATATGCCCGGTTGTTGGTTGAATTAAATCCAACATTAAACTAAAAAAAGTGGTTTTGCCTGCACCATTATTACCCACCAAACCGAAACTCTGGCCTTTTGGAATATCTAGATGTTCTATATTCAAAACCATTTGGTTGCCGTACTTTTTTGTCAAATCTTGTGTTGTGATCATAATGCAAATTCTAGTTTCTAATTCGAGTTTCCGTTTGAACGCTATCGAAAATTTTTCGTGTTCCCAAGCATTTCAACAAAGCTTGTACTGAGCACAGTCGAAGTACTCAATGTGATACTATTTATTAACTATTCTGTTCTTTAAAACCGGCTATCATACCGTATTTCTTTTTTCTATAGGCTTCGGTGACTTTATCTAATAGTAGCTTTCTAAAAGCGAAACCTATAATTCCCATAACAGCTAGAACCGATATGGCCGCTTCAAAGGAAATCAACATCTTTAACCCAAAATATATGAGGGAGGGCACTACCATAAGGGGTAGCAATACCAAAAACTGGGTAGCACTGGTTCCTTGCATATTGCCAATTGCACTTTTGGTAAGGTCTATTCGTTTTTTATTGAAAGATCCAAAAAACAATATCACAGGTACGTTTACCCCCAAGTTATACAGGGCGCAACTGAAATTAATTGCAAGGGCCTTCCACCCGAAATATACATAGGGTATTGACAGCAAGAACATAACCACGACACTAACATAGATAAGTCCCGCCTTTGATTCAAGGTACTTTCGAAGCGGAATATTTTGGGACATCATCATACCGAAGTATTCACTGTCCCATGCCGGTATAAATTGACCAAAATTCGATAAGAAAATCCCGGTCATAAAAATACCGACAAATAGATAAATGGTACTTGTTTCACCGTAGTCATCCATTCCATAAAAAATCAATCCATAAAAAATCATGGCCAGAGATATAAACACCTGCATTTTGGTGCGCTTGTTTCTCCAGATCAATTTTAAATCCAACTGAAGAAAGGGAGCAATATCGCCAAAGCGATTGGTCCATGACAAATCGGAAGTCACTGCCTCTTGAGTCTTCTTTTTAAGAGAAGCGTCTAGGTATAGCCTTTTTCTTAAGAAGTTATAATTAATTAGATAGGTACCTATAGCCAACCCCAATGGTATCAACGCCAAAATAGGATTTTGGTACAAACTGTAAAACAGTTTACCGGCATATTCCTTAACAGGGAGAGTATTGAAATACTCCAATCCGTAAAGAGCCAAAATAAGCGTGCCTAAAATTATTAAAACCTTATCGCTCTTGTTGATAATGAAATTGGTATAGTTGATTGTGAGTACCATACAGACGACTGCAAATAACCAAACCAAAACGTTCAGTGGTGGATAGCCCTGTGCCAATAATACTATTGAAAAAGGCACGGCAATAAACAGTGCCATAAAGTTGTACCCTGAGAATCCGGATTTTGCGAGAATATAATGGGTTATACTGCTCTTTTTGATAGGGTTGATCAGCATGGGTTTAACATCCATTACCGGTAATTTTTGCATAAAATATCGTACGAATAACTCTATCAGAACCCAAAACAGCATATAGCCACTAAGGGAGAACATAGGGTCAACATCGGGGTAGATTTTTTTTAGAATAAAAAAGAGGGCCACGCCTAGTCCTGCGAAAGAGACCATCATATAAACGGCAAAAAAGCCCATGATTATTTTTAAGGCGAGACTTTTTCCTAGGTTGGAAGATCTAAAAAACGATTTCCACTGGAGGCTTACAAAGTGTTTGAACATAAAGGTTGGTAATTTGTTCTGTGGAGTTAGTGTTTCAAATATAACTTTTGTTACAATTGACAACGATTTTTTTTAGCAATCCCATTTTTTATGGCCTTTGCTTTGCTTAGTTTTGCACTTTAATTCAAAGCATCATTATAATATGGCCGATTTTTATGCCCTTACGGTACAAAACATAAAACCACTGACCCCGACTTCTGTTGCGATAACCTTTAGTATACCAAAGGAGCTAATCCAGACTTTTAATTTTGCTCCAGGACAATACATCACCATTAAAAAAGAAGTAAAGGGGAAGGAATTACGCAGGGCCTATTCCATCAGTTCTTCCCCCAAGCGGGATTATATTACCATTGGTGTGAAGCGGGTAGATAAAGGCGGTTTCTCGGAATATGCCAATACAAAATTGAAAGTTGGCGATGTACTAGAAGTAATGCCTCCTGAAGGCCGGTTTATTTTTAAACGAAGTGATTCCCCCAAGAATGTGGCTGCTTTTGCTGCAGGTAGTGGAATTACCCCCATAATGAGCATTTTAAAAGCGGAATTGGCAAGCAACCCCAATAACAAATTCGTTCTTGTTTATGGTAATAAATCGAATACCGAAACCATGTTTTACAAAGACTTGGTTAAATTGCAATTGGAATATGCCAGTCGCTTTTTTGTTTATTTCACCAATAGTAAGACACAAGAAGAGGGTTCACTTTTTGGTCGAATCGATACTTCCACTGTCAATTATGCCTTAAAAAACAAACATAAGGATATTGCTTTTGATTCCTTTTACCTCTGTGGCCCTGAAGATATGATCCATCTGGTACGCAATACGCTTCAAGAAAATGGCGTTCAGAAAGAGAAAATCTATTTTGAGCTGTTCACCACTTCGGAGACAACAGCTGCTGAAGTAACTCCATCTGTTTCGGCAAGTGGTAAGACTCAAGTAACCGTTATTTTAGATGATGAAGAGTTTTCATTGGCCATGGGCAAGAACGATGTAGTCCTTGATGTGGTATTAAAAGAAAATATAGACGCTCCTTATTCGTGTCAAGGTGGAGTCTGTAGTAGTTGTATTGCCAGAATTACGGAAGGTAAAGCCGAAATGGTAAAGAACCAGATACTCACCGATGGTGAAATTGAAGAAGGGTTGATCTTAACCTGCCAAGCTAAAGCATTGACCCCTACTTTAAAGGTCGATTACGATGATGTTTAGCCAATACTGGCCATAAATCACATCCTATCTCCAATATATTTACAAACTGCTTGGTTTGTTGTTCTTTATTTTTTTGTTTTTAGAGATTTATTAATGCATTTTGTCGATAAAACACTAATTACAGCCCATTTATTCATGTATCAAAATGTAAATTGCAATGCATAAAAAAGACTGCTCAGTCGGTTATACCTTTTATGCCCATTTAAATAAAAACACATCGATCTGTCAAGAATATTACTCAATTTCGACTTATTTAAAATAGGTTTTATTGTAAATTTACAAGCACACGATTTATAATGCAGGAATTAAACGAACATAAAACAGCCATTTTGGTCTTTGCGCTCTCTTCACAAGAGGAGCAAAAATATAAAAATATAAATAATGGCGATAATTTGTTCAATGCGCTTTCGGAGCATAGCCTAAAAATTGTCGCAAAAACTGGAATCCCCTATTTTCATTATACGGAGAAAGAACAGGAAGGCGAAACATTTGGTGAACGCTTTACGAATGCAATACAGTCTATTTTCAATAGAGGATACAAGCAGATTATCACCATCGGAAACGATACCCCACAATTAAAAGTTTCCCATATTAAAAAAGCGGCGATGCATTTGGCAAATGATACGTCGGTTTTAGGTCCTTCAGCAGATGGTGGCTTTTATTTAATGGGATTGCATCGCGATAATTTCGATGCGAGAAAATTTAAGGATTTACCTTGGCAGACCTCCAATTTAGGAAACGAACTGAAAAAGGAATTCTCAACGACTCAAAATAGTTTAGTACAATTAGATAGACTATTTGACATAGATAATAGCCAAGACCTATATTTTATATCCAAGTTTTCTAATCAACTTACATTAAACATTATAAGGATTATTAGATCCTTGATTGAAACCAATTCTGCTTTTTTTAAGATAGCATTTCTTTTCGAAGGACGGTTCCAGCCCAAAATCCATCATAATAAGGGCTCACCCGTGTTTCTTTGGGCATAAGCCTCCTTTATAATTCTCTTTAAATATCCTTTAAGACATCTTAATTGGTGATTCTTGGTTCTCCGGTTAATCAGGAATTGGGATATGATTATTCAATAAAAATATCAACTTAAACATATACAATGGAAAATTCATATTACGACCCAGCAGACCTTAGAAAATTTGGTAAAATAACGGATTGGAGTGAAGAATTAGGCACTAAATTCTTTGATTATTATGGAAAAGTGTTTGAGGAAGGTGCCCTATCCGCAAGGGAAAAATCATTGATAGCTTTAGCGGTAGCCCATGTGGTAAAATGCCCATATTGTATCGATGCCTACACAAAAGACGGCTTGGAAAAAGGAATTACAAAAGAAGAAATGATGGAAGCCGTACATGCAGGGGCAGCCATAGAAAGTGGAGCAACCCTTGTTCATGGTGTACAAATGATGAACAAGTACAATAAATTAAGTATGTAGAAATGTTTTGGTATGGTTTGTTAGTTTTCTAAACAAACAACTACAAAGCAATAATGAATAATAAGGTAAAATGGTAACAAAATCACTACATGCAAGACACGACGAGCTTGCTGAAACAAATAAGCAATTGAAAATCCTTAATGGCGGCATTTTCGCAGAAGGCGAACTGCCCTACTTTAAGGACAAAATTGCCAATACAGGCCATTTTCCGCTTCGCCCCAAGAAATTGGAAATCTTACAGATCAATGTAGGTTATATGTGTAACCAAGTCTGTGAACATTGCCATGTTGATGCCGGGCCAGACCGCAAGGAAATAATGACGCGAGAAACCATGCAACTTTGCTTGGAAGTTATTAATAATACAGGGGCACATACCTTAGATCTAACTGGTGGAGCTCCCGAAATGAATCCTGATTTTCGTTGGTTCGTTGAAGAAGCGGCCAAGGCGGGCATACAGGATTTTATCGTGCGTTCCAACTTGACGATTATCAGGGCCAACAAGAAATATCACGATTTGCCTGAGTTCTTTAAAAAGCATAATGTTCATGTTATATCTTCAATGCCGCATTATACTAGAGGCAAAACGGACAAACAACGTGGCGATGGGGTCTTTGATAAATCAATTAAGGCTTTACAGGAATTGAACGCCATAGGTTATGGTTTACCTGATAGCGACTTGCGTTTGGATTTGGTGTATAACCCATCAGGGGCTTTTTTACCAGGAGATCAAGTTGCCATGGAAAAAGATTTCAAAAAGGCGTTGAAAGAAGATTTTGATATTCAGTTTCATAAGCTGTATGCTATAACAAATCTTCCTATTGCCCGATTTTTGGATTATTTGATCGCTTCTGAAAATTATGAAGACTATATGTATGCATTGGTTGAGGCCTATAATCCTACGGCAGTTGAAAATGTAATGTGTACGAATACCATTTCAATCAGTTGGGATGGTTGGCTTTATGATTGTGATTTTAATCAAATGTTGGAATTGAAAGTAGCCAGTAAAATCAAACATATCAAAGACTATAATGAGAATATCTTAAATGATAGAGACATTATTATTTCGCAACACTGCTATGGGTGCACTGCTGGAGCAGGAAGCAGTTGTCAAGGCTCGGTAACCTAATTTATACCCTTAAAACGTCTAACTTACTTCAATTTCTACACTATTGGGTGTTCAATTACCCGATAAACAAAACACTTAAACCGACCGGCCGGTCGGTAAAGTTTTTACAATACCATGTTGTACATCGAGATTTTGTCATTTAAACGAGTTTTTGGTGAATTACATCTTTAAATCTTCATCGAAACATAAGGTCGGGGGTTCTTTGTATAAGACCTAACAGTCTGTTTTAACCCAAAACCCAAATCTTATGGATAAGAATCTAAAACGCATGGCAACCATGCAACGTATGCAAGTTACAGGCTTGGAATTGTTTTACAAAAAAGGATATTACAATACAAGTGTAGATGACATTTTAAAAGAACTTTCACTCTCTAAAGGTGCTTTCTATTATCATTTTGATTCTAAGGAAGATTTCTTCACCCAAATTATCGAAAACTTATTGGTGCGTAGAGTATACAGTATGCTTATTGAGCCTATTGAAGGTCATGATAATGCTTTGGAACTTATTACCAACTGTTTTGAAAATGCATTGGAAACAGCGGTACATAATGAGTTGGACTTTGGATTTGTTCTGAACAACTTCATTAATGAGTTTAATGGAAGAAATGAGAATATAATGAAACATTTGAATGATATTCTCAAAATATGGGAAGTCAATTTGGTTTCAGCCATTCAAAAAGGAAAATTCAACGGACACATTGATAGACATGTCGATGCTGAAGGTGTTGCTCTATTCTTAATGAGCTCATATATAGGTGTACGTACAATAATGGTGGGAAATTCCCCAAGTGCCCGTAAATATCGTTTTATGGCCCAGCTTAAACAATACTTTAAATCTATTGAAATCAAACAGGCTACGATATAAGGAGTAACATTACTATGTATTTAATAAGCGGTTTATTTTACTGACAATATCGTTTGTTTGAATGGTCTCCATGACGCTACCATAACCCTTGGGTGCTTTATTCCCATAAATTGATGTTGGTATTAAGGGGTAGATGCTTCGGTCGGCTAATAAGACATTATTAGGATCTTGTCCGTAAGGATAGAACCCAGTATACGGATGTGTTACCCCCCAAAGTGTTATAGTTGGAATGCCATACATGGCGGCCAAATGTGCATTACCACTGTCCATGGATAGCATAAGATCCAAGTTTGAGATCAGGGCCAATTCTTCATCAAAAGATAACTTTCCGACTATATTGATACATTCTTGGCCTTCGTTTTCCCATTTTTCTAGAAGTTCTTTTTCTTTGGCTCCTCCTCCGAAAAGAATTATTTTATACTTATTGGTATTATTTAATTCTTGAACCACTTTTTGCATTAAATGCTGTGGATACATTTTTCCTGAAAATGCAGCGAATGGGGCTATTCCAAGCCATTTTTGATTATCCTTCCCAACTATTGCCAAGGTCTTGTCTGATAATATTTTTTTCGCTAAAAAGTTAGCATCAGGTAAAGAAAATGGATACCCCAGTTGATCAAATACATCAACATAGCGTTGGTGTGTAGATTTCAATGGAGCAAATACCTTATTCTTTTCAGCCGTCAAAGCCTTTTTCTCTTTTCTTCCTTTGTCAATTTGTGCAAATGGAATTCCGCCCAAGCGAAAAAATTGTTTTAAGATATTACTTCGAAGTACATTGTGTAAATCCGCAACGGCGTCTAGTTGTAAAGATTGAAGCTCTTTGTACAATTTCCAAAGTCCAATAATACCTTTATGAGTGTTTGTTACATCGGCAACATGAACAGTAATGTTATCAAATCCCTCGAAAATAGGTTTTAAAAATTCCTTAGTGAGCACTGTGATTTTAAGATCCGGATACGAATCTAAAAGCGATTTTAAAACGGGTACAGTCATAGCAACATCACCCATGGCCGACAAACGAATTACCAAGAGGTGTTTTTTATTACCCATTCTAAAAGCTGTATATTACTTTTGGCTGCGAAGAACTGGGTTCAGTTCGTCGTCATTGTACATTTTCATTTGTTTATAGACCTTCATGTACTTATTGCCAGCCTCAATATCACCCAGCAATTGATCTATTGCAGTAGATAAATCAACACGTTGTTCAAGAAGCACATTCAATTTTTGTTGGCACTTATCGATATGATTCTGGGAGGCATCTTTTCGTTCAGCCTCTTCTTGCATATGATATACTTTGAGCGCCAAAATAGACAATCTATCTATGGCCCAGGCCGGACTTTCAGTATTTATGGTAGCATTGCCTTTTAATTGAATCGATTGGTATTTTTTAAGAAAATAACTGTCAATATATTCCACCAAATCTGTTCTATCCTGGTTGCTACTATCTATTTTTCGTTTTAATTTCAATGCAGCAATAGGATCAATATCCGGGTCTCGAATTATATCCTCATAATGCCATTGAACGGTATCAATCCAATTCTTGCGGTACAACAAGTGTGCTATATCATCTTTAGAATATGGATTTTCAAAAGGCTGGTCTACCTTATCAATTTGGTGATATTTAGAAATACTTTCCTCAAAAATACGGTTGGCAAAAGAACTGAACATTTGATACTGTTTTTATGTAAAGATACCTTTATTTACTTTAAAATCATGATAGATAAAAATATGATAAAAGGGATAAATATTGAAAACATTAATACAATTTCCTTTATGTTATCGCGCTTGATCCACTCAACATAATTTGTCATTAATACCGCTGCGGGGAAAAAAGTAAGTAGAATAGGATGCAAATCATCTGTCGAAATCAAAACATTCAAAAGCAGCCCTATTATAAAAGATAATACAATAAGGCGCGTGGTCACAATTTTACCAACACCCGACTTGCCAAGCTTTAAAAAAGCAAATATTGATAGCATAAAAAAAAGAATGGTATATATGATAAGTTTAGAACTATTA
>CAZYQR010000031.1:0-16075 GCA_964649755.1 uncultured Maribacter sp.
TCATGTTGTTTTCTGATGAACGAATTACATTAGAAGCCGATGAGATTGCTCAAACTGAAACATATGATGAGGAATCATTACATATGCGTCAATTATTGAAAACAAAATTGGTAGACATGGATCTTTCAGTTCGTGCTTTGAACTGTCTTAAGGCTGCAGAAGTTGATACATTAGGTGATTTGGTTTCATTCAATAAGAATGACTTAATGAAATTTAGAAACTTCGGTAAGAAATCCTTAACTGAACTTGAAGAGTTGGTAATCAACAAAGGTCTTAGTTTTGGTATGGATTTGTCAAAATACAAATTAGATAAAGATTAAGTAATCATATTTTGCTCTCCTGATGGTAACTGTCAGGATTTGGTAGCAAGATGATAAAATAAAAGTCATGAGACACGGAAAGAAAGTCAATCATTTAGGAAGAAAAAAGGCCCATAGAAAAGCAATGTTAGCTAATATGGCATGTTCCTTAATTGAACATAAACGTATAAATACTACTGTTGCAAAGGCTAAAGCTTTGAAACAATTTGTTGAACCTTTGATTACAAAATCAAAAGCGGAAAATAATCAATCAACAGAGAAGGGTACACACAATAGACGTATTGTTTTTAAATATTTAAGAAGCAAAGAGGCTATTACAGAATTGTTCAGTGAAGTTTCTGAAAAGGTTGGTGATAGACCAGGAGGCTATACCAGAATCATTAAATTAGGAAATCGTCTTGGTGATAACGCCGATATGGCCATGATCGAGTTGGTTGATTTCAATGAGATTTACAATGCCGATAAGCCTAAGAAGAAAACTACAAGACGTAGTAGAAGAGGCAGCGGTGAGAAAACAGAAACTCCACCAGTTGCAGTAGCGGATAATAAAACTGATGATTCAGAAGAATAAAATGTTATTAACTAATAATATTTACAAAAGGATAAACTTTATAGTTTATCCTTTTTTTATGTTTATTTGTGAAATCAAAATTATTGAGTTTAAAGTATGAAATATCAATCTAAGAAAAAAGCGTTATTGTTATTGGCAGATGGAACCATTTTTTATGGAAAAGCCGTTGGAGGCAAAGAAGGCACTTCTTTTGGTGAAGTCTGTTTTAATACGGGTATGACAGGGTATCAAGAAATTTTTACTGACCCATCTTATTTCGGTCAACTTATGGTGACAACCAATGCCCATATAGGTAATTATGGTACTAATAAGAATGAAGTTGAATCAGGTTCTGTAAAAATCGCTGGGTTGATCTGTAAAAATTTCAGTTATGACTATTCAAGGCCGGATGCGGATATGAGTTTACTTGATTTCTTGGATAAGAGTAATACCTTGGCGATTTCAGATGTTGATACAAGGGCTTTGGTAAGTTATGTTAGGGATAATGGGGCAATGAATGCCGTAATATCCACTGATGTTGAAAATGTGGATAAGCTCAAGACCGAATTGGCTAAAATGCCAGGTATGAAAGGCTTGGAATTGGCTTCGAAGGTTTCAACCAAAGAGCCTTATTATTTTGGCAATGAAAATGCCACTTATAAAATATCAGCCCTTGATATTGGTATTAAATTGAATATTCTTAGAAACCTTGCAAAAAGGGATTGTTATATAAAAGTCTTCCCATACGATACGACATACAAAGAGATGGGTGAATGGAACCCAGATGGCTATTTTATTTCCAATGGTCCTGGCGATCCGGAACCATTGGACACTTCTATTCAAACGGCAAAAGATATTATTGCTGGCGAAAAACCTTTGTTTGGAATTTGTTTAGGGCATCAAGTCATCGCTTTGGCAAACGGAGTATCAACTTATAAGATGCACAATGGCCATAGAGGAATAAATCATCCTATAAAGAATCTCTTAACAGGAAAAGGGGAAATTACCTCCCAAAACCATGGTTTTGCCATTAATAAGGAAGAAGCTGAAGCTAACTCGGATTTGGAGATAACCCATGTTCATTTAAATGATGGTACGGTTGCAGGTATGCGAATGAAAAACAAGGATGTTTTCTCCGTACAATATCATCCAGAGGCAAGTCCGGGACCACATGATTCAGAGTATCTCTTTGATCAATTTTTTGAATTGATCAAAAAATCCGCAGTGCAGAAAGTCAAAGTTTAAATAATCGTTATTTTCAAGTGAAAATAGGGTTTAATCGTACTCTATAATTAGGTTGTTTTGTATCTTTGTACTTTCAAAAATCAATACTAAAAACAATTCATATGAGTATTATTATTAGTGTCCACGCTAGACAGATTTTCGATTCTCGGGGTAATCCAACAGTAGAGGTAGACGTAATTACAGAAAATGGTATAATGGGTAGGGCAGCGGTTCCTTCTGGAGCTTCTACCGGAGAACACGAAGCGGTTGAACTTCGCGACGGTGGTAATACTTTTATGGGTAAGGGTGTTAGCAAGGCCGTAAACAATGTAAACACAGTAATTGCGGAAGAAATTCTGGGAATGTCTGTTTTTGAGCAAAATCTTATTGATCAAACAATGATTGAATTGGATGGAACTCCAAATAAATCAAAACTTGGTGCCAATGCAATTTTAGGAGTTTCATTGGCCGCTGCCAAAGCTGCCGCTAATGAACTTGGATTATCATTGTTTAGATATGTTGGTGGTGTAAGTGCCAATACACTTCCTGTACCAATGATGAATATAATCAATGGTGGTTCGCATTCTGATGCGCCTATTGCTTTTCAAGAGTTTATGATTATGCCTATAAAGGCCAAAAGCTTTTCACACGCCATGCAAATGGGTACAGAGATTTTTCATAACCTTAAGAAAGTTTTACACGATAGAGGTTTAAGTACAGCCGTAGGTGATGAAGGTGGTTTTGCCCCAACTTTGGATGGAACTGAAGATGCTATTGAAACTATTGGAAAAGCAGTGGAGAACGCTGGTTATAAATTTGGGGATGAAGTTAAAATCGCATTGGATTGTGCTGCTGCTGAATTTTATGAAAACGGAAAATACGATTATACGAAATTTGAAGGGGATAAAGGTGCTGTTCGTACCTCTAAGGAACAAGCTCAGTATCTCGCAGATTTATGCGCCAAATATCCGATAATTTCCGTTGAAGATGGTATGGATGAGAACGACTGGGACGGTTGGAAAGTATTGACAGAAATGATCGGTGATAAAGTACAATTAGTTGGGGATGACCTTTATGTGACCAACGTAGAAAGGTTATCAAGAGGTATTGAAAATGGAATTGCCAATTCAATTTTGATTAAGGTAAATCAAATAGGTTCTTTGACTGAAACCATTGCAGCTGTGAATATGGCTAAAGATGCTGGTTACACCTCGGTAATGTCGCACCGTTCTGGTGAAACAGAGGATAATACAATTGCCGATTTGGCTGTAGCATTGAATACAGGTCAAATTAAGACTGGTTCTGCTTCCCGTTCAGATAGGATGGCCAAATACAACCAATTACTTAGAATTGAGGAAGAATTAGGCAGTACAGCTTATTTTCCACAAGAAAAGGCATTTAAAGTAAATCAATAATCTCTGGAATAATAAAAAAAAAGCCTTTCTTTGGAAAGGCTTTTTTTGGCTCTAAGCTAAACTTTAATTACCTTTTCAGACCAACGATTACGAACCAATTTTAATTTTGAAAAATGAACAACTTTCTTTTTGTCGCAGCGGAAAATGACGGATTATATAACTGCAAAGCTGGGGGCATGGGCGATGTTGTGCGCGATGTACCGAGACAGATTTCTGAAAGAGGCGATAAAGTACATGTAATTGTTCCTGCATATTCAAGATTGCATAAAGATGGAATGTTTAAAACCAAACTTAATTTAAAATTAAGGGGAGTAACTTATACTGCTGAGCTTTACGAGGTGATCCCAAAAAAAGAATTTAATAATATACACCATTACGTCATTCATCACCCTGAAATTGAAGCTGGTCAAATAGCTAAAATTTACCACGATAATCCTGTAGAGCCGTTTTTTACAGATTTCGTGAAGTACGTCATATTCTGTACTGCGGTGGCAGAGGCAATTAAACATGGTGAGTTTGGCGAGCTTGATATTATTCATATGCACGATTGGCACTCAAGCCTCTTGTTGTTTTTAAAAACATATCATCCAAATTACGAATCACTAAAGAAAATGAGATTTGTGTTTAGCATACATAATTTGGCTATTCAGGGTATTCGTCCCTTTGAGAATAATTATGCGTCCTTACGAAATTGGTTCCCCAATATTCCCTATGATACAAAGGAATTAATGGATTACAGGTATCAAGATTGTATTAATTTAATGGCTGTGGGTATTCGTTTTGCAGATGCTGTTCATACGGTATCCCCATCCTATAAAGAAGATGTACTGCTGCCGAGTGCGCCACCTGAGTTCATAGGTGGTGAAGGTCTCGAGAAAGATTTACAAAAGGCAGATAATGAAGGAAGATTGTTTGGGATTTTGAATGGTTGTAACTATAAAAATATTAATGTGGAAGTCAAGGGGATGATTTACCGTAACACGGTTTTAGCATTGTTTCAATGGCTACAAGATGAAACTAAAAAGTACAAATCGGATTTTTTAGCTCACACTGGTGAAAAAATCATGAAGTACATCTTAGAGGGTAGGCCCAATTTTATTGCTTCAAGTGTGGCAAGGTTAACGGAGCAAAAGTTCTATTTCATTAAACGTTCACCGGAAGCATTTGTTGAAATTCTCAAGAAACTAGATAAGGTAAACGGTATTTTTATACTATTAGGTACTGGTGCTCCAGAGTATGAAGATTTATTTAGGAAAATCAGTTATGAGAATAAAAACTTCATATTTACTAATGGTCAATCAGAAAGTTTGATTGATTCAATGTACCTTGAATCGGATCTTTATTTCATGCCAAGCCTTTTTGAGCCCTGTGGTATAAGCCAAATGTTAGCAATGCGCAATGGGGTGCCATGTTTGGCACACCATACAGGAGGTTTAAAAGATACTGTTGAGCATATGAAAACTGGATTTAGTTTCGACGGTGAGACTTATGAGGAAAAAATAAAGAACATGGTTGATTCTTTCGATACAATTTTGGATATATATAATAATGATAAAACTACTTGGAAGAAAATCCAGACCGGTGCAAAAAAGATGCGGTTCACATGGGAAAAATCAGTGGATAAGTATTACAAATCATTATATTCCATTAGCTCCTAGTTTATTGAATTATAAAGGTAGATTCATTATAATTGGTTAAAGGATAGTACATTTAAAGCCTTTGTAAATTGTTAAAATGAGGGTTTTTTCTTAACTTTATGTTTCACCATAATCCAAGTAAAATATACAAATGTCAGATAAAGCAACCCTAGAATACAACGGTAAGAAGTATGAATTTCCAGTAATAAAAGGTTCAGAAGATGAACTGGCCATTGACATAAAAACATTGCGCTCGACAACCGGGATGATAACCATAGATCCGGGGTTTAAGAATACTGGTTCTTGTGAAAGTGCCATAACTTTTTTAGATGGTGAAAAGGGGATGCTCAGGTACCGCGGTTACCCCATTGAGGAATTAGCTGAAAAAGCTGATTTCTTGGAAGTTGTTTATTTATTGATTTTTGGGGAGCTTCCAAGTATGGAACAGTTGGAAAAATTTCATCTCGATATTAAGGCTGAGTCCCAAGTTGATGAGGAAATGAAAAAGATTTTGGATGGTTTTCCAAAATCGGCTCATCCAATGGGGGTATTGTCTTCACTGACCAGTGCGTTGATTGCTTTTAATCCATCAATAGTTGATGTTTCTTCTGAAATAGAAATGTATAATACGATGGTAAAGATTATGGCAAAATTCCCAGTCTTGGTGGCCTGGACCATGCGCAAGAAAAAGGGATTGCCACTTGATTATGGCGATGATAGTTTGGAATATGTAGAGAATCTTCACAAGATGATGTTCAAAAGACCCAACAAAGAGTATGAAAAGAACAAAATCGTAATAGATGCCCTTAATAAGTTGCTGATATTACATGCTGATCATGAGCAAAACTGTTCTACCTCTGCGGTGCGAATTACTGGATCTTCACATGCCGGATTGTTTGTGTCATTATCTGCTGGGATTTCCGCGCTTTGGGGACCTTTACATGGTGGAGCCAATCAAGCCGTTTTAGAGATGCTTGAAGCTATCGATAAAGATGGTGGCGATACTCAAAAATATATGGATAAGGCTAAAGACAAAAATGACCCTTTTAGGTTAATGGGTTTTGGGCATAGGGTTTACAAAAATTTTGATCCTAGGGCAAAGATCCTAAAAAAGGCAGCAGATGAGGTATTAAGTGATTTGGGAATAGAAGACCCAATTTTGGATGTAGCAAAAGGTTTGGAAAAAGTAGCGTTAGAGGATCAATACTTTGTTGATAGAAAACTATATCCTAACGTTGATTTCTACTCTGGAATTATATATCGCGCATTGGGCATTCCAACTGAAATGTTTACGGTAATGTTCGCTATGGGTCGACTTCCTGGATGGATTGCGCATTGGAGAGAAATGCGTTCGCGAAACGAGCCTATTGGCCGTCCAAGGCAGGTATATATTGGGGAAACCATTAGACCTTTTGTGCCATTGAATAAACGATAGTCATCCTTTCAAAAAGATTGAAAATCTAAGCCACCTATTTACATGATCGGAAATAGGTGGTTTTTTGTTGTCCTCAAAACCGATTTCCTATATTTGCGCAAAATGTTACAATGCTACATCTTCATATAAAAGACGAAACCTCAAAATTAAAAGCTGTGGTTTTGGGTACTGCTAAAAAAAGTGGTCCCGTACCTTTACCCGAACAAGCATATGACCCTAAATCATTAGAGCATATTCTGGCGGGAACTTACCCTAAAGAGGAAGATATGGTTGAGGAAATGGAAGCATTTGTAAAGGTTTTTAAAAAACATGGTGTTGAAGTTTTCCGACCAGAGGTAATCAATGATTGCAATCAAATTTTTTCAAGGGACATTGCTTTTGTTATCGAGGATAAATTAATCAAGGCCAACATTCTTCCAGACCGTGAAGAGGAATTTGAGGCCATTCTTCATGTTTTGGATAGAATTGCCCCAGAGAATATATTGTACCCACCAGAAGAGGTACATATTGAAGGTGGTGATGTTATGCCATGGAACGATTACATCTTTATAGGTACTTATACAGGTAAAGATTACCCCGATTATATTACGGCACGTACTAATTGGGAGGGCGTTGAATATATTAGTAAAATGTTCCCAAATAAAAAGATAAAGTCTTTTGAACTGAGAAAGTCAATTACAAATCCCAAGGAGAATGCGTTGCATTTAGATTGTTGTTTTCAGCCGGTGGGCAAAGACAAGGCCATATTGCATAAAAATGGATTTCTAGTTGAAGAGGAATATGAGTGGTTATTAAATTACTTTGGAACGGAAAATGTATTTGAAATCACTGCTGATGAAATGTATCAAATGTGCAGTAATGTATTTTCAATTGCACCAAACGTTGTTGTTTCTGAACGAAATTTTACGCGCCTTAATACATGGCTAAAAGAACAAGGCTTCACCGTTGAGGAAATACCCTATGCAGAAGTTTCAAAGCAAGGCGGCCTATTGCGTTGTAGTACTTTGCCCTTGATTCGGGAATAAGTTAATGTAATACATCTTAACTCGCTTTTTATTACATAAATAGCCAATACCTAGGGTAAAAAATTAATTTTGCCTTAAATACTCAATTTTTGACAATGCAGATTACCAATACAATATTAATGATTCGTCCTGTGAGCTTTCGTATGAACGAACAGACCGCAGTGAACAATTATTTTATGGAGGAAATGGTTTTAAAAGACAAGTCCATCAATGAAAAGGCACAGGAAGAGTTTGATGCATTTGTTACGGTTTTGAGAAGTAAGGGCGTAAAGGTGATTGTTGTTGAAGATACTATAGAGCCCGATACTCCAGATTCCATTTTTCCTAATAATTGGGTATCATTCCATGAAAGCGGTACAGTGGCAGTGTATCCCATGTTTGCCGAGAATAGACGGAAGGAAAGGCGTGATGATATTTTTGATATCTTGGAGCAGCATGGATTTAAGATCAGCGAAATCATTGATTATACAGCTGCGGAGCAAGAAGGGGTTTTTTTGGAGGGCACAGGAAGTATTTTAAAGGATAGGGACAACCAAAAAGCGTATTGTGCACTATCAGAAAGGGCACATGAGGAGTTGTTTATCGAGTTTTGTGAGGATTTTGATTGTTTTCCGGTTATTTTCAATGCAAATCAAACGGTGGATGGTGAGCGTTTGCCAATTTACCATACCAATGTAATGATGGCCCTGGCAGAAAATTTCGCAGTTATTTGCCTTGATTCCATTGATGACAAAAATGAACGTAAAAATGTAGTACAGCATCTAAAAAAAAATGGAAAGGAAATTATTGAAATTACAGAAGAACAGATGCACCATTTTGCTGGAAACATGTTACAGGTTATTGGTGCAAATGACCAAAGATTAATGGTAATGAGTTCACAAGCTTATCACAGTCTTAACACTGCCCAAGTAAAGAACATTGAAAAGCATTGTGAAATTGTGCATAGTTCCTTGGATACCATAGAGACCTGTGGTGGGGGCAGTGCTCGCTGTATGATGGCCGAGGTCTTTTTGCCAAAGGCCTAACCTATTTGGAATTCAATTCCTGTTTTTTCCTTAATTCATCCCTGTTCTTAGGACTTTAGTCAATACGATAAGAGTGTTTTAATTTTTGGCAATATTTCTGATCATTCCATTAAAGATAAAATAATGAAAAGGAACCATGCTGTACCAATACAACCTTCCTCTAACACCTCTAGGTCTAAAAGTAGCGGTTTGGTGCAAAACCTTATTTTCATCGATTCTAAACTCTAACCAAGCCTCGCCGGGCAATCGCATTTCGGCAAAGAGCAACAATCGTTTTTCTTTTTTATCGGCCAAAAGTACGCGCCAAAAATCCAATGCATCGCCTGAATTAATCTTTTTAGGGTGGGTACGTCCCCGGAGGAGTCCCACACCACCGAACAGTTTGTCAATAACCCCCCTTATTTTCCATAACCTATTACCATAATACCAACCATTGTCGCCGCCAATTTTCCAAATATTCTGTAAAACGGCTTCCTCATTTTCAATTTTTCTTTTTTGTTCATCTCTCAAAACGCCATATTTGGGAACTTGGATGTATTTCTTCAAATCCTGTTTAATGCGGCCACTAACCACACTGTCTTTCCAACTGCTAATTACAAGATTCTGTTCTATTTTGATAAAGGCCCTTTGAATCGCTTCTGTATAGGAATGGGTTTTAATTTCCAATAACTCCTCCAATCTATTGTCTTTGGCAACAACTTCCATTTTCATGCTGTCAACCAGGTTCATGGCTAATTTGTAGGAAGTCGAGGTTACAAAATATAACCAATAGGAAGACAGCTTTGGGGTCATAATAGGTACAGTGACAATCCAGTTTTTAAACCCTCTGGTTTTTGCGTATTGTTTCAACATGTCTTTATAAGTCAACACATCGGGGCCACCAATATCAAAAGAATCATTATAGGTTTTTTTGTTCCCAATTACTTTAGTTAAAAATGCCATAACATCGCGAATGGCAATTGGTTGTGTTTTGGTCAATACCCATTTGGGCGTAATCATAAACGGAAGTTTTTCACATATGTCCCGGATAATCTCAAAGGAAGAACTGCCTGATCCCACAATAATACCAGCTCGTAATACCGTAAGATTAAAAGTGCCTTGATATAGAATATCCTCAACGTTTTTTCGTGAACTCAAATGCTTTGAAAGTTTTTCCTCATTGACGATTCCGCTCAAATAAATGACTTGTTTCACTTGGGTTTGAGCCATGTAGCGGTTGAACATTTGGGCGGAGAGTGCTTCCTTTTTATCAAAATCTGTAATAGAAGAACTCATAGAATGAATTAGATAGTAGGCTACATCAAAATCTATCGGAAATAGATTGGGCTTTAAATCGTCCAAAAAATCCACTTCTATGACATCGATTCGAGAACGGGTTTCTTTGTCAACTGAAAGTCGTTTCTCATCACGTACGGCACAAACAACTTCGTGACCTAACTCCAAGAGTTGAGGTAACAAGCGCATACCAATATAACCATTGGCACCAGTGAGCAGTATTTTCATAAATCGGCTATTGAAGTGGGTGCATTCTCAACTTTGTAATCCAATATTCGTCTAAAGAACTTTTGAATGGCCTTGGTATCTGATTTAACTTTGATGAAGTGATTATCTCTGTATATGGAATAAATTGCAAAATCACCTTTATATATAGACAATTTGTAAAAGGGTATGACTAGAGCGAAAGTCTCCAGTAGCGAACGAAATCGCACGATAATCCCTTTGGGGCGCATTTCAATATTGCAGCAATCAATATTGTTGTCCAAAATGAGCAAATTCCTAATTTCAATACTTGTTTCAGTGATGAACAACTTGGGGGACCCTATACCACCCATGGCCCAGCGTTCTTTTAATTTGAAGGGTTTGCCGACTTCGTTATCGACCTTTCGCGTTATTTCACTATTAGTATAGGAAACGTTGAGTAACATAAGTTATCTTTTCATTAGCATTTCTAAAGTTAGTCAAAACCATGTGATTTAGAGAAAAGCTTCGTTATTAAAGCTCAAAAATTGTGTAGTTTTGCAGCTTAAAACACCAGCATTAATGAATATTCAAAAAGTCTTGACAACTAAGGTGAAACAGGCGATAACCTTCTTGTTTAATGTGGATTTACCTACTGTTGAATTTCAACCCACTAGAAAAGATTTTGAGGGTGATATTACTGTTGTTGTTTTTCCCATGCTTCGTTTTGTAAAAGATAATCCTGAGCAAATAGGTAAGCAAGTGGGTCAATATCTGCAGGAACATGTCGAAGAGGTTTCAGGATTTAATGTGGTGAAAGGTTTTTTGAATATTGTCATTGAGGATTCATATTATCTGGATTTTTTCAATGCTATAAAAGACGCAACTAATTTTGGTTATGAAACCAATATTGGCAATGATGCTATCATGGTTGAATATTCTTCGCCCAATACCAACAAACCATTGCACTTGGGTCATATTCGAAATATTTTATTAGGGTATTCATTAGCCGAAATACTAAAAGCTTCCGGAAGAAAAGTTTACAAGACACAAATAATAAACGATAGGGGCATTCATATTTGTAAAAGTATGTTGGCTTGGCAAAGATTCGGTGAGGGAGAAACTCCTGAAAGCACAGGGCTAAAAGGCGATAAGTTGGTGGGTAACTATTATGTGGCTTATGATAAGGCTTATAAGGCAGAAGTTGCTAAAATGATTTCTGAAGGTTTAGAAAAGGAAATGGCAGAAAAAAAGGCGCCCATTTTATTGGAAGCGCAAGAAATGCTTAGAAAATGGGAAGCTGGCGACAAAGAAGTTGTTAATCTTTGGAAAGTCATGAACGGCTGGGTTTATAAAGGCTTTGATGAAACCTATAAAAATTTAGGCGTTGATTTTGACCAATTATATTATGAGAGCGACACCTATCTTTTAGGTAAAGATGTAGTTGCAGACGGTTTGAAAAAAGGGGTATTCTATAAAAAGGAAGATGGCAGTGTTTGGATAGATTTGACCGATGACGGATTAGATGAGAAAATAGTCTTACGCTCGGACGGAACGGCAGTTTATATGACCCAAGATATAGGTACGGCCATACAAAGGGTAAAAGATTATCCTGATATCACAGGTATGGTATATACCGTAGGGAATGAGCAAGATTACCATTTCAAAGTACTTTTTTTAATATTGAAGAAACTTGGTTTTTCTTGGGCAGAAAGCTTACACCATTTAAGTTACGGAATGGTGGATCTACCTAGTGGTAAAATGAAAAGCAGGGAAGGTACCGTTGTGGATGCTGATGACCTCATGAACGATATGTCTCAAACTGCAGCCACGATTTCACAAGAGTTGGGAAAATTGGAGGATTACGCTCAGACTGAAAAAGAAGAACTATATAAAATGATTGGTCTAGGTGCCTTAAAATATTATATTTTAAAGGTAGATCCTAAAAAACGCATATTGTTCAATCCAGAAGAGTCTGTAGATTTTCAAGGGAATACGGGGCCATTTATCCAGTATACGTATGCAAGAATTCAGTCCATCTTACGAAAAGCTGAAGAGATCAATAATGTCTGGTCGAGCGCAGTCGAGACCTCAATTGATCTGCATCCAAAAGAAAAGGAATTATTGAAACAGATCCAATTGTTTCCTGAATCCATTCAACTGGCGGCTGAAAATTATAGTCCAGCATTGATTGCCAATTATACTTATGACCTGGTCAAGGAATTTAATTCATTCTATCAGCAGGTTTCAATTTTGGGTGAATCAAACGAACAAAAGAAAATACTTCGGGTGCAGTTGTCCAAGAAAGTAGGGGAGATTATTCAATCGGCGTTTTTGTTATTGGGAATTCAAGTTCCTGAGCGCATGTAGTTAAAATCTGATCCTAAAACTAACATTAGGAGTCAGGCCCAAAGAAACACTTTCCACAATTTCGATCTCATCATTATCATTAAGCCTGTAATAGGTGTTGAGTATATTTTTTCGATTGGTGAAATTCAAAACAGATGCACCAACGGTGGCTTTGATCCTTGGTGATAAATCAAAATTATAAATTGCAGAGGCATCGGCTCTCAAATATTCAGGTAATCTGCTACTGTTTGGTTCTTGAAAAGTAATGCTACTCGGAAAGAAAGTGGTATCAACAGGATTGTTGGCATCTGGTTTTGTATATGGCTTCCCGGTTCTATAATTCAATCCAACCCCTATTTTAAATTTGCCATAGGTGTAATTACCAGCGAAAGTTACCGTGTGTCGAACGTCCAAATTATTGGGGAATATTCTTGGTACGATGTCCTCAAAAGTATAGTCATTTACATTATAAGTATAACTTAACCAAGCACTATAATCAGCCGTTTTTTTATTGATTAAAAATTCAACGCCTTTGACCGTATAATTACCAATTTCCTCATTGAATTGCCCTTCACTTTGAAAGCCCTGTGTACGTGCACTAATACCCTCTACCTCCTTATAAAATCCTTCAACCCCAACATATAGGCTGTGGTGGTCATAATTTAGGCCAAAAGAACCTTGTTTGCTCGTGGTAATGGGCAGCGGCACCAAATCATTGTCAGGGTCTGCGATATACCATCGTCGCTTTTCAATACCCAAGAAATTCTGTTCCAAATCAACGACTTGATGGGTCGTCTGATTTTTGAACTCCCCTTGCAACTCCATTTTAAGGTCTTCGACAAGTTCATAATTAACATTGAGTCGGGGTTCAACAATATATTCGCTGAAAGTGTCTAGGTTTTGAATATAGTTCACTCGTGCACCTCCCCGGGCATATAGTTTTTCATTGGGTGATTTGTATTCCAATTCCGAAAAGAGTGAATGTGTTCTTAGGACCCCTTTTATGTTATTGCTATAAGGGGGTTGGGTTACTTCTGAAAAATTAAAAACACCTGTTTCTTTTAGCTGGTAGCCATTCAGCCAATTTAAAGTTTCATTCAGTTTATAATTGGTATTCAACTGTAATGCTGTTTCAGTGACTTCATTTTCTTGCAGCAAGACTTGTTGTGAATTTGCTGAGGTATTTTCTGATTCGAGATTGTATCTGGTGTAATAGGCATTGATTTTTGAAGAGAAAGTATTACTCCAATTGCTTTCCAGGCTTCCACCAAAAGAAAGATTCGTTTGGTTTAAACGACTTTGTGTTTCACGTAGAGCTGTAAGGTTCTGTTCGGTATAGTCAAGGTTGTTATTGATATTGATAAAACTGACTCGAATTTTATGGTCAGCGTTTAAATCATATAGAATTTTGGCTGTAAAATCATAGAAATAGAAGTTTTCATCTCGTTGGATATCGTCCGACTGTCCTGTATTGCCTTTTATTTGAGTATCCTGAAATGCTCTTTTAAAGAACTCATCATAAGTAGGGGTATTAAAAAAGTCGGTTAACGAACGTCTCCCGGAAAATTGAAATGCTGCCTTGTTTGTCAAAGGAACTTGTCCATAAATATCACCATTGATCAAATTAAAACCTGCCCCTCCAAAAAAATCACCGTTAATTTCATTTTTGGTTTCAATATCCAGTACACCACTTACACCATCCCCATATTGAGCACTGGTGCCATTTTTTATTAGTGTTACCTTGTCTGTTAAGTAAGGATTGAATGCTGAAATAAGACCGAAAAAGTGACCGGATTGGTACATTTTAATCCCGTCCCAAAGTATAAGATTTTGATCATTGGTGCCACCACGAATATTTATGTTAGATACGGTTTCGTCTATACTTTTAATTCCCGGTAGTGCCTGTATGGTCTGTAATACATCGGGCTCTATTAATCCTGGTAGAATACCAAAATCATCCGGGATTAATTGAATGCTCGCATCAAGACGTTTATTAAGACCTGTTGTTAAAAATTGATATACTATTACTTCATCAAGTTGTTCATAGCTGAGGTCAAGTAACAAGGTTTTACAAGGATTTAGGTTAGTTAGTTCCTCAACGGCAATAAACAGTGGCTTAAAACCAATATGTTTTATCTGAATAATGGCCTTTCTTGGAATATTCTGTAATATAAAATGACCGTCTAAATCTGTGATAGTCGCGACTTCACTTTCAAATACCTCAACTGTGGAACCCGTGACCGTGTTTTTCTTAAAATTATCCAGTACTGTCGCACAAATATCAACGGTCGTACTTTTGGTAACCGTATAATAGCGTTCATTTAACTTTTGGATCTTTATTTGAGTTTGGTTTTGTATACTAGTAAGTATCTCTTGAAGATTATCAGTTTTAGGGATGCTAATTACCACACCCCCAATATCCTCATCAACATAGGAGAATTTTACATCGTATTTCGCTTCCAGATTTTGAAGTATATCGATTAGATTTGAGGTAAGCGCATTCTCGTTCTGTGCCATTATTATTTTGGGAACAGATAATAACAGCAAGAAGATGAAAAAAGATAAAAGGTGCTTATGGTGCGCTTTCGGCATAGAACAACACTTTTTGCCCTTCTAATTTAAACTTTATTTGAGAAGGAACACTAATACTCTGTAACGCTAAATCTGTATTTGTGTTGCTAAATGTGCCTGTAAATAACTTATTAGTATCAATATTTTGGGTTTCAACCTTAATATTGTGTTGTCTTTGGAATTCATCCAAAACATATTTCAAAGGAATACTCTTAAAAGTACTTTCATTGTTCATCCATGAAGGGGTCGTGGTATTTGGTTTTTCAGCTTCAATAACCTTACCATCTATTACCAAAAACGATGTTCCTGCGGGAAGTTTGGTTTCATGGTTATTGAAAGTTACACTGACCAAACCTTCAAAACAGGTAACCTCAAAAAAGCCTTTCCTGTTTTCAACATTGAACTGTGTTCCTAAAACGGCCACAATACCTTGGTCGGTAGACACCGTAAAACGTTTTCCTTTGGCAACTTTAAAAAATGCTTCGCCCTCTAAGGATACATTTCTTTCTATATCCCATTTTTTCTCGCTATATGAAATTTCAGAATCGGCATTCAACAATATTTCTGAAGTATCAGGGAGAACTACCTCTTTATTTTCAGCATATTGGGTAGCAATATTTTCATTCAAAGTGTTCAAGTAAAAATAGGAACCTACCATAATGATCGCTACAGCGGCAGCGACCCGTAAGAATCTTTTGAATGGTTTTAATTGAACCACTTTTGTTTCTTGTAATGTTCGCTTATTTCTTAATGCCTCGAATGCATTCTCCACATCAAAATCAGGGGCTTCCAAAGTACTGGAGGCCTCTAGAATTCGCTGATAAGACACATACTCGTCAGAATTCTTGAATTCAGCGAGCTCAGTCTCCGTGAGTTCGTTATTGAGCCATTTTGCCAAGTAATTTTCTTGCATGATTTCTAGCTTTATATCCTAATAACAATTCAAAATTAAAAAACCCTACTTTTATTTTAGTTAATAGTTCTTAGTCGTTAGAACATTTGGTGTATTTTTTTAAATGCAATATTGTTATTCAGCTAACAGCTAACAGCTAACAGCTAACAGCTA
>CAZYQR010000032.1:0-16067 GCA_964649755.1 uncultured Maribacter sp.
TATTCGAGTTTAGGATTACCGAATCTTGAGTGATATAAAGTTGATACGCCTCAGCCGAAGCAAGTTCTAAGCTATCGGATTGATTGATATAAATTATCCGTTCTATAGGTTCATCTCCATCTGAATTCACAGGAACATCCAAATCCAATTTCGCTTTAATTTTATCAGCCAAAAATTGCCCTACTTCAGCAAATTCTTTGGAGTTTTTAGAGGTATAAATAGCGGTATACCGATCTAAACCAAATGCCTTGTTCGTAGGAATCACTTTTAAAGGTTTTGGAATCAAATTTTCCTTGGCTAAGTCTGTAGGAGGGAAGTTAATCAGTTTCTTTTTCTCTACTTGACAAGCCACAACTAGCGCGCATAAAAATAGTATGGTTAATGCTCTCGTAACAATTGATTTAAACATAATGGTAATAATAACTAATGTTAATTAATAAATGACTTTATGACTGTATACCATATTTCGTAGCCCTTGGAATTCATATGTAGACCGTCATCTTTAAAAATATCCTTTTTTAATTTTCTTCCTTGAAGCATTGGTTTCCAGATATCAGCAAACTGCAGCAAATTATCTTTCTTGCAAAGTCTTTTGAATTTACGATTCAAGTTTTTGTATTTACGCTTTAGCGACCATCGAATAATACTTGGCTTAGCGGCAATCAAGATTATTTGTGTATCTCTGTTTTTGTCCCTTATCCTCTTTATAATTTCCAAGGTCGTGTTAACTATTTCTTTAGGTCTTTTGTTAACCGAAATGTCATTATCACCTTCATATATAAATACCTTGTACGGGTTGAACATAAGAATTAATTCATCAGTATAGGCTAGTAGGTCTGTGGCCTGCGATGCACCAAAGCCAGTATTGATAATCTGATGATTGGGGAATAAATCATCTAAGTTTTCCCAGGTTCTAATACTTGAACTACCAGTAAATACAACCGTTTCTTTTGATGAATTCCATAGCGTATCATATTTTTTTTGAATGTTTTCGACCTCAGTCTGCAATCGCTCTGGATCCTGTGATTGTATTGTCATAAAAGCCAAAAAGAACAAAAGCCTCACAATAGATCTCATAAAATAATTTTGAAAACGAAAGATACTTTTATTCTGCCAAATGTTCAATGATCTCCATTCCTGTAAAATAAATTTACATGTTAATTCCCAAGAATACCAATGCTGCCAAAACACCACCCGCAATTGGTCCTAAAACAGGTATCCATGCGTATTTCCAATTGCTGTCCCCTTTGGCCTTAATAGGTAAAAGGGCATGCATAATACGAGGCCCCAAATCACGTGCAGGATTAATCGCGTAGCCGGTAGCTCCTCCAAGACTAAGGCCAATTCCTAAAACCAATAATCCAACAGGAAGGGCGTCTAGGGATCCAAGTGAAATAGGTTCATCGCCTAAAGTACCGCCAGCGATGTAAAAAACACCAAATACTAAGACAAATGTTCCTATAAACTCGGTTATAAAATTCCACAAAGGCTTATCAATAGCAGGTCCGGTGCTAAATGTACCCCGTATCGCACCGGGATCTTCGGTTGCATCATAATGCTTTTTATAGGTCAGCCAAACGAGTAAACTACCCATCATAGCCCCAAGCATTTGTGCGAGAATATATCCAGGTACCATTTGCCAGCTAAATTTACCAGCTGTGGCCAAACCCAATGTAACCGCAGGATTTATATGGGCTCCACTGGCATCAGCTGAAACAAAAACTCCAACAAAAACTCCTATGGCCCACCCAAAAGTGATTACTATTAAGCCTGCATTAAACCCATAGGTGTTCTTGAGAGATACATTGGCAACAACGCCGTTTCCCAAGAGTATTAATAAGGCAGTTCCAATAAATTCAAATAAATATGCATTCATAATGTTGATTGTTTAGTTGGTATAAGAAAAAGAAATATTTATAAAGATTGGCCTACTAAAAATGTTAATCAACAATAGCTTGATAAACAAATTGCCTCATTTTCTGGTTATAATAATTACTATAAGGTTGTAACTGTGTCATTAATATAGAAATTAATTTTTCTTTTGGATCAATAAAGAAGTACGTGCTATAAGCACCTCCCCAATAATATTGGCCTACAGATCCCAAACTCTTAGCATCAGCTAAATTTACGGTTACCCCGAAACCAAAGCCAAAGCCTTGCCCTGGTGCAAGTTGTAAATCACCTGTTTGATTCATGGTCATTATATCCACGGTTTTAGGGCTGAGAAAAAGCTTACCATTTATACTGCCCTTATTGAGCATCATTCTACAGAATTTCATGTAATCGGTTGCGGTTGAAAAAAGACCATGGGTGCCTCCGAATACTTTATTTCCTTCAACTGGTAATTGCTGTTCTGAATTCACAAGCTTAGCTTCTTTGTTTAGATTATGTACGGGCACCCATCTTTCTTGATTTTTTTTGGAAATATTATACCCTGTATCGTTCATTTCCAGGGGATTGAAAATACGTTCTTGTAGAAACACCTCAACGGTCTTCCCTGAAAATTTTTCAATCAACAAGGCCAATACATCTGGTGAGGCGCTATAATACCATTGCTCCCCTGGATGACCAATAAGAGGAAGGCTAGCAAGAGTATTTACCCTACTTTCAATATTTTCTTGAGGTTCATAGTAAAGTGCTTTCGCTATGTCATTATCCAATTCGGTTCCGCCAAGTCCATGGGAGAAACCAGCAGTATGGGATAGAAGATGGGCAATGGTTATCTCTTTATTAGCTGGTTCGGTAGGTCCATCTTTTCCATCATTAACATCTTTCGCAACCTCAACATCCTTGAATTGAGGTAAATATTTTGATACTGGATCAGTCAGAAAAAAATGCCCTTCTTCATAAAGCATCATAAATGCTGCTGTGACAATAGGTTTGGTCATTGACATCAAATGGAATATACCATCTTTTTGCATTGCTTTTTTTTCTGCAAGACTACTATAACCAAAGGATGTGTTATGTACAATTTTGCCATTACGGGAAACTAATGATATTGCTCCTGCAATTCGACCCTCTTTAATTTCCTGATTTAAAAAGGCATCATATCTTGCCAATCTTTCAATAGATACACCTTCGTTTGCAAAAGATTCTCTAGTTGATTGTGCATTTGTTTGTACAAAAGAAAAGGTTAAAAAGAAAAGGATAAAAGTTAAATGGAAAGCATTGATTTTTTTCATATTTAGGCTGGTTTTGAAATGATATTGTTCATTTATTATTATCCCTATTTCAATAGAAGGGAATAATAAATAAAAATCTTCTAAATATAATGTTTTTCAGGAATACCACCTGATTATACAAAATAATAGCGATAATTTATCCACTTTTTATAGCAGAAATCTTTAACTTACTGCTACTATCAAGCTCAATACTAATTTTTAACCTTAAAAATAAATTACCATGAGTGATTTAGCGGATAAACTAGCTAAACTAAAGCAAACGGCAGAGAGTCAGTTGAAGGAATGTGGTGTTTCTAATGTAGATCAAGTACTGACTTAATAGAAAGCATGCCATTATGAATCAATGAATTCTTTGGGCAGCTTTCGTTGTTGCCCTTGGTTTTTGAGAAATTCTACCAACCTAACCGAAATGAAATTACCAAGATTACTCGCACTGTTGTGCACAATTCCTTTTCACTTTATTACCATTGCGCAGGATTATTCATCAAGCCTAAAAGCAAGACCCATTGCGAACGCAGTTTCAATTTCCGAAGAACCGTCAATCGATGGCGAAGTTTTAAACGATGAAATTTGGCAAGGGATAAAACCTTTTGGATTACTAAGTCAAATGCAACCCAATTATGGGCAGCCAGCTAGTGAAAAGACAGAGATTCGTATCGCTTATACGGCCTCAACGTTTTATCTTTCAGTGGTGTGTTTTGATTCCCAGCCAGACAATTTGGTGGTTTCTGATGCACGACGGGATGCTAATTTAGAAGATACTGATGCCTTTATATTTATATTGGATACTTATAAAGATAACCAAAACGGCTTTGTTTTTGGCACCAATTCAATCGGTGTAGAGTATGACGCACAGGTTGATAATGAGGGTCAAGGTAATTTTAACGCAAATCGCCAACAAGGGGGTACCATTGGTGGGTTTAACATTAACTGGGATGGTTCATGGGAAGTGCAAACAAAAGTTGGTGCGTTTGGTTGGAGTGCTGAATTTGCCATACCATTGCGAACATTACGATTTCAGGCAGGCAAGGATTGGGGTATCAACTTTCGCAGAAATATTAGAAAAAGCAATGAAATAGCTTATTGGGCAGAATTACCTGTGGGCTTTGATATTTATAGGCTTTCACTTGCCGGAACGCTTACTGGTTTGAAACTTCGTACACCAGGAAACTTAAAGGTTATTCCGTACGCTTTGGGGCAGTCATCAAAAGATTTTACTGTTGTTGATGATGACTATAATTTTGATGCAGAATTTGGTGGTGACATAAAATACAGTATTACACCTAGCTTAACCTTGGATTTTACTTACAATACAGATTTTGCCCAGGTTGAGGTGGATCAACAACAAGTGAATTTAGATAGGTTTAATCTATTCTTTCCTGAAAAAAGACCCTTCTTTCTTGAAAATGCCGGTTTGTTCAGCGTTGGTAGTCCAGGTGAAGTAGATCTTTTCTTTAGTCGACGAATAGGCATTGGGGAAGAGGGTAATGTAGTACCCATTATAGGTGGTGCAAGATTATCAGGTAAGGTCAATCGAACCAATGTGGGATTATTGACCATGTTCACTGAAGATGTTGGTGATGCCAATATAGAAAAGAACAATTTTACTGTTGCCCGTGTCAATCATGAATTTAAGGGCAGGTCTGCACTTGGTGCTG
Organism: uncultured Maribacter sp.; assembly: GCA_964649755.1. GTDB lineage: Bacteria > Bacteroidota > Bacteroidia > Flavobacteriales > Flavobacteriaceae > Maribacter_A. The sequence goes on from CAZYQR010000032.1 coordinate 4,841, forward strand.
TACTGATTAATCGTGAAGGATTGGAGACCAGTGGGGATTTTAATAGGACTATTGCTGTAGATGGTAAGTTAGGTTTAGGTCGAAAAGCCAGAATGTCAGGGTTTTTTGCTAAAACTGAGGGTACTTTGGATGCTGAAGATGAGCATGCCTTTAAATTTCAAACGGATTATAAATGGAATAATTGGGAGATTAGGGGTGCCTATACCGAAGTGGGTCAAGGGTTTAATCCAGAAGTCGGATTCTTATTACGCTCATCCTTTAAAAAACCTGAAGGACTTGTATTATATCATCTACGGCCGAAAAATAAGGACTCCAAAATCTTGGAACATCGACCTCATGTTTCTTATCGTGGGTATTGGAATTTTGATGGATTTCAAGAAACAGGCTTTTTGCATGTAGATAACCATTGGGAGTTTAAAAGTGGATTTGAAATACATACTGGTGTCAATTTTACAACAGAAGGTGTTCTAGATCCTTTTGAATTATCTGAGAATGTTTTTGTACAACCTGGTGTATATAAACATGCTGAGTCCCAATTGATTGTGATGACCAATAAAAGTAAGCCCATATCATTTAATCTTCGTTCTGTTATCGGAGGTTCATTTGGGGGTACACGTTACTTGAATAGTGGTACGTTGGCATTCCGACAAGGGGATAAGTTCAACGCCGCATTTACTTATATGTACAATAAGGTGAATCTGCCTGTAGGGGATTTTAATGCAAATGTCTTTATTAGTGAGCTATCCTACTCCTTTAAACCCAATCTCTATATTCAAAGTTTGGTGCAAAACAATACGGTGGACAAGCTATGGGCCATAAACCTAAGGTTTGGTTGGTTACAACGTGCCAATACGGGATTATTTGTGGTTTATAACCACAATCTACAAGATGGTAGTCCTTTGAATAATAGCTTTATCATCAAGTATTCGCGAATATTCGATTTGGTGAAGTAAAAAAAGTAACTTGAATTAGAAATTCTTAATATTTATAAATAAAGGAATCATGAAAAGATTTTTGACTTATTTTGTTGGTGTCATGTTCTTTCTGATAGTGACTTCCTGCCTGTTTAAAAGTGCTACCCCCTCAAAATTATTTGAGGAGAACAAGAAAGATTGGTTCTCCTCGGGCGATGCTACTTGGGATTTTGATGAAAATGAATTGGTTGGTATCGCAAAGGGCGGCGCGGGATTCATAATGACCAAAAAACTATACAAGGATTTTATGCTGGAGTTGGAGTTTAAGCCAGATAGTACAATCAACTCGGGAATATTTATTCGATGCAAAAACAAAGAGTTGTCAATGGTCGATTGCTACGAGAACAATATATGGGATTTGCATCCTAATCAGGGAAATAGAACTGGTTCCGTAGTAAACCGCGCAAAACCCCTGGTTCATGTGGAAACGCTTGACAAATGGAATATATACAAGATCATAATCGAAAAGAACCATTTGCGGACTTGGGTCAATGGAAAACTTACCACGGATATCATCAATAATGATCTGATTGAGGGTATGATTGCTCTTCAAGCTGCCGAAACAGGTGTAATTAGATTTAGAAATATAAAAATCCAGAATTTGGACCCTAGTATCAACTAGGTCTATTAAACACCAAATTGACCTAGGTGATGGTCTAAGTGTTTAGAAAAAAGGGTATTCCATTCTTTAGCTGACAGATTACCCAAGGCATGGGATTCTTTACCGTTAAAATGGGCTTCACCCAATTGCAGGGTCTTTTGTAAATGAGCTATTAATCGTTGCTTTTCCAATTTAAATTCCCGTTCACCACTTATAATGAACATGGACGCTGTTCGGCTGTTTTTTTTATAAGGCTTTGGCCCAACAACCACATTCTTTGCGAATAGTTTGATCATGAATTTTTGAAATCCTTTTGGCTTTGGGTGTTTGTCGGTATAAACCAATTCATAGGCCACATTACAATGGGCCAACATTTGAGCTACATTCATCTTTCCCCAGAGATTAGGTGTCTCATGTGTCAATTGATTTAATCTTTCTATGGTTTCTTTCAACTCTTCGGCATCGAACAGATTTTTCCAGCTCATGATTTTTCGTTTTTAGATTGGATTAAAAATACGATTATTTTGGATTTATGAGTTGTATAACGAATCACCCAAAATCACGCAATAATAATATTTTTGATTCCTTTAAAATTCCTAATAATAATGCGTACCAATGAGATTTATGTCCTATTTGTTTTGTTTCGGTAATTTGTAATTCTCTACAAAACGCTTTAGTATTTCTTTGGGTATAGGTGTGTTGGTCTGGCGTACTAATGCAATCAATTTTTCGGCTTCTTCAGGACGAAAATAGCCATGGTATTTATAGGTTTTGATTCTTAAGACAAACTCATTAGCATCGGCCTCTGGATGGAATTGTGTGGCATAGATATTCTTTTTAACCCTGAACATTTGAACGAGACAGTTTTTGGATGTAGCCAATAACACGGCTCCAGGTGGAACATTATCACAGGCTTCCTTATGACCTACCAATGCTGAAAAAGTTTCTGGCAAGCCTTTTAAAAGGGAATCTTTTATCCCTTCTTTGGTCATAAAAATATCGACGCTCCCAAGAGACTCGGGATACTTGTTCGATATTGATGCCCCACAGTACCGACCTAAAAGTCCGCTTCCAGAACAAGCTCCTAGAAATGGAAAGTCTTCCGGTACTACACGGTTAAATAATTGATTATAAAAGACCTCGATGTCTTTTTGGGTCTGACTTTTATTTTCGTAGGGAATACTTACATCAAACGGACTACCACCCGCAATAATGGCCGAATAGTCATTCAAATCAATATCAGGGATGCCTTGTTCCAAACGAATGCGGTGTACTTCACTACGTTCCAATCCACTAACCCGTAGAATAGCCTCAAACTCACTATTGGCAGTTTCATTTTCAGGTCGCATTTGTAAAATGAGAAACTTCTTCACTTTATACTTAGTTTATTTAGAGCTTGTTTTCACAAGGGATTTTAATAATTTCTTTCTGGTATTTCGATATGTATCAGGGTCAAGATTGTAATCTGTATAGTTCCTGAATAGTTTTCGAACTATCCTTTGTTGTTTGCGTTTTTTGTTAAGTTTCAAGGTCCGTAGTAATTCATAATCTTCAATGCCAATTCTGTGTGCTTCAAAACGAATTGAGGAAAGAGGTTCACCTTTTCCCGGATAAACAATATGAGTGTCACCAGCCGGGAGATAATTATTATCACTTGCAGCAGGGGAGGGGTGCTTAACAACACTATGTTCAAAAGGATCTTTTTTGTATTGGTTTAGGCCCCAATGTAGGTAACCACTTGTATTATAATGAGCGGCACCCCACCCAAAATATACTTGTCGTAATTTTTCCATGTCCAATGTTCTATTTAACCATTTGCCACCTGGAATCAGACATGTATAAACTAATACTTTTTCTCCTTCTTTTTGTCTTTCCCGAAAGAACACTTCATTTTCTTGAAAGTCATTGATCAAGGGGCACCAAATATCCACAGCCCCTAAGATACCTTCCTTGTCATTTGTTGCTTCCATGACCTTTACTTGGGGGAATATTTTTTTGACTTGTTTTACAACATCCTTATAGCAAGATGCATTTACACTGGTGGGTTCATCGGCAATATGTTGAAGCCACTTATCTGCGAGGTTATTTTTTAAACAAAATTCTTTTATTGTGGTCATTAATTTGGCAATATCTTGTTTGCCGTTTTCCTTGTAGTATCTTTTTCCTGTTAATGCAACTTTCAATTCTGGATCTCCCCAATCGTCATTTATACCACGGAACATTAAATGTGGAGCTTCAAAATATTTAAACCCATATTTTCTAAAAATGTTAATGAATGCCAACATTTTTTCTTCTTCCAAGACAACTGCATCATTTTCAAAATAAATAAGCTCTCCCGGAATAGTGATAGAATTCTGGCGGCCATGTGCCATGAGGCTAGCATATTTATCCATCATATCGAACCAAGGTTTTGACCATCTTTCAAGATCATGGTATTCTTCAATGTTTGTTAAGCTGAACCAATTGGTGTAGAAGAAGTTACTTTGGATTAGTTCAGGGAGTCTTACAGGATACACTTGGATTTTAAAAATACCATTTGCATTAAAACTATCGCTTTGAACTTCTATAGTTATCTCATGCTTCCCTGGTGCATTTATCAAACGTGGTGGAATTGCCAGTCTAAATGCCGAATAATTTACGTTACCTACAAAATTATTATCCTTGACCGGTTGTATTACTTCATAGATTCTAAAAGGTGCCCTACGAATTACATAAGGATTTTTTTTATTGATAAATTGTTCTGTTCTACTATCAATTCCTGTATTCTGTTCAACCGGAACGTCAATAAGTTCACTCCAAACATTAATATCAAGTGGTTTTCCATTTTTCTTGGCTATTAATTTGAAAACGGTTCCTTTAGGAATATTTAGGAGTACATGTACATCAGCCTCGGTACCAATTGGAAAATCAGCCTCCCAAGTAGTACTAGCATGCGTTATATTATTTTGATCAGGATATATTGCTTCTAGGGGGTCTACGAGCCAAAGCTGTGCATTTAGTCCTTGAAGAATAAGGAATTGAAAAATGAGTAGAGCGTAATATTTCATAAAACGTATTTAATAGGTTTTCTGCCTGATACCTGCCACATTCATATCTAAAGTATATACCGAATTCATAGCGGTAATGAACAGTTTCCTTTGGTTCTCGCCACCAAAAGTCACATTCGCGGTCCATTTTTGATTTATGGGAATATGTTGGATTTTTTCGCCTTTTTTATTAAAAACGGTTATTCCATCCCCTGTAAGATAGACATTCCCATTGTTGTCCAAGGTCATTCCGTCAGATCCCATTTCAGTAAAGAGTTTCTTATTCGAAAGGCTGCCATTTTTATTAACAGTGTACGAATAGGTTTTTTTGTCGCCAATATCAGCAATATAAAGGGTCTCACCGTCAGGGGTACCAATAATGCCATTGGGTTGTACAAACTCGTCGGCAACTACTCGAATCTCTTTCTGGTCTTTAGGTAAATAATATACCCGTTTTGATTCCTGTTCGGGTTCTTCATGACTCCACCAGGGTCTTTTGTAAAAAGGATCAGTAAGGTAGATGCCTCCTTTTTGATCAACCCATAGATCGTTGGGACCGTTAAGTTTTTTGCCTTTAAATCCATCTATCAGAACAGTCACATTTTTTTTGCTATCAATCTGCCATAATTGGTTCTTTTCGTCGGCACATGCCAAAAGATTCCCCTCATTATCAAAATAAAGTCCGTTTGAACGCCCTGAAGGTTTCATAAAGACGGTAATAGAATTATCTGATGCTGACCATTTTAGTATTTGGTCATTAGGTTGATCCGTGAAAAAGACATTCCCTTCATTATCCACTGCCGGCCCTTCTGTAAATTCAAAATCCGAAGCAACTAAAGTGACCTTAGCGTCCTCTGCGATAATAGAATAGCTCTGAGCCTTACATGAATTGTTAAATGTAGCAATGATCGTTATTAGAGAGAAAAAGCACTCTTTGGCGGTTAAATTCATTTTTACATTTTATAATTATTTTTTTGAGTTCCATCCTGGGCCTCTGACCACTTTACCGGGTAATGCCCCAGTAGTTTCTCCATTTTTTAAAACCTGTGTTCCGTTTACAAATACGTGTTTCATTCCTATTGCATATTGGTGGGGTTTCTCAAAAGTAGCGATATCCTGTATTTTACCAGCATCAAAAACGGTGATGTCTGCATAAAAACCTTCTTTTATAGCACCTCGTTTTTTAAGCTTCATATTAGTTGCTGGTAATGAAGTTAATTTGTAAACCGCATCTTCCAATGATATTACTTTTTCTTCCCGTACGTATTTGCCCAACAATCTTGCAAATGACCCGTATGCCCTTGGGTGTGTGCTTTGTTCTAAAAACACACCCTCGTTGGTATAGGAACCAGCATCTGAGCAAATGGACATATATGGGAGTGCCAATTTCTTTTTAATATTGTCTTCAGACATGGAAAAATACACCACTTGTATTCTGCTATCGTCTTCAAGAATAAGATTGACTATTGCCTCCTTTGGGGTAATGTTTCTTTCTTTGGCAACCTCTGCCAGTGTTTTTCCGATTAGGTTTCTCAAAGCCTTGTTTCTAAAGCCTACAAGAAGGATTTTTTCTGGTGGAACATGAAAATCTACTTCTTGTATCATTTTTTTTCTTTCGTTGGGTTGCTGTATCAACTTTATAGTTGCACGATGTCCACCTTCCTTGGCCCACGCCGGAAGCAATACGTTAAGACCGGTTGAACTCGCATTGTACATATACATATCGGTAGTTATGGGTAAACCCTTGGTCCGAGCACTATCCACCAATCGAATAGCTTTATCCAGTAAATCCCAATTTTCATTTCCTGAGGCTTTAAAATGATAAATCTCTGAACGTATGTTAGCTTCTTTGGAGATAGTAATCAATTCCTTGACTGCATCTAATAAACCACCCTCTTCGTCGCGAATATGCGAAATATACATGCCATCGTATTCCTCAACAACTTTAGCAAGCTCAATAAGTTCATTGGTTTTGGCGTGTCCACTGGGTACATATATCAAAGAGGAAGACATACCTATGGCTCCTTCTTCCATTGCCTGACGCACGAGCAGTTTCATTTTATTCAATTCCTCGTTGGAAGGAGGTCTATTGTTATAACCCATGGCGAATTCCCGTAACGTTCCGTTCCCCACAAAGGAGGCAATATTGGTTGAAACACCCTTGTTTTCAAGAAATTCCAGATATTCACCAAGCGTTGTCCAAGTAATGTCGTAGGTAATATTTTGCTGGCCATCTTTCATTTCCTTTTTCATTTCCTTATTTAAAGGCCCCATGGAATGTCCTTCACCTAGTACCTCTAATGTTACTCCCTGCCTAATATCCCCTTGTGACCTACCGTCTTCGATAAGAGATACATTGGCCCAACTCAACATATTAATAAAACCTGGGGCTACTGAAAGTCCTTTCGCATCAATTTCCAAAATTCCTTTTGCATAATTAAGTGTACCTATTGCTGCGATAGTATCAGCATTAATGCCAATATCCCCAGTAAAGGAAGCATTTCCAGAACCATCAATTATTTGCCCGTTTTTTATTAATACGTCATAAGATTCTGAAGTAGAGCAGCCTATTAGTAAACCAAGTGATAATAGGGTATGAACAATAGTCTTGAATTTCATATTTGGAATTAATTTATGTAATATGGTTTGATGTTTCAACTGAACAATTTAATAATACCTAATACTCCTACGCTAATAATGCTTATTATACTGAGCCAAAGGACAAAATCATAATAAATACCTGGTTTAAATAAGGGATTAAGCCTAACATATCTAAAATGAACTACTGCATAAACGACTAAGAACAACAAGAACGAGCCTACAATACCCCCTGAAATGACCATTAAAACAGGTAGTTTAATAAAAACAAATACCAATGCCCATAAAAGGGGTATAATCCAGGCAAAAATGGCCACAGTTCTTTGGCGTACGGTGTAATCACTAAAATGTATAAGACCTATCTGTCCAAAAATGTCAGAAATCTGTCTTGTCCAGGCTGCGAGCGCGGCAAAAAGGGTAGAAAATAGAGTAATGAAGGCACCAATTAAAAATGCGGTTTTGGAATGCGGCCCTAAAGACTCCGTGTACATTGCAGATAAAGTTTCTATCATCGCATACCCTTCCGGAACACTGCCTTGAGCATGTAAGACTGCTGCACCCAACAAATAAAAAGCAGCTGTAACAGAGGTGTACACGCACATTGCGATTATGGCATCCAACTTCATAACCTTAATCCAGCCATTGGCTCTATCGCGCCATTCTTCTGAGTGGTCATTTTCGCCTACAAATGAGGCATATCCCTTTTCCAAGCACCAATAATTATAATGTATTATTTCATCCCCACCAACACCTGTAATACCAAAGGCGCCAAAAGCAATGGCAACAGCCTCTTTTGGCAGGTTAAATTGCAATCCATTCCAAATATTTTCCCATGAAATTTGATAAGGTGTAAAGTGAAGAAAATATAGGGATGCGAAGGTAAAAAGAGTGAAAAAACCTATCATAGCCAAAGAAAACCTTTCTATGAATTTATAGTATCCCCTATATATCATTAAAGCAACAATAATTGCAATTCCAAATGCAAAAAAGGGGATGCTTATTTCAGGGGAGATAATATTTAGAATTATAGCCACACCTCCCACGATTCCACCAACTTGTAATAATTTGATGACCATTACACATAAAACTGTCCACACTGCCCATTTTGCTTTTCCAAATTTAGGCCCGGGTAATTTGTTAAAAGCCTGCATAGCTGTTTCGCCAGTAAGAATGGTATGTTTACCAAACTCTAATTGTACGGCCACTTTTACGATACAACTGACTATTATCACCCAAAACGTGATAAAGCCTGCTTTTGCCCCTAAAGTGGTGGTAGCTATTAATTCACCTGACCCAACTATTGAGGCTGAAAGAATAAAACTTGGCCCAAGATATTTTAACCTCCCCCTAAATGTGGTTGGTGGTGATTTTATCTTATCGGGTGATAGAATATAAGGATCTACGATTTCAGACATTGAAAGGCTTTAATATGGGATATTAGGTAATGGCTTGGCTATATTCTTCCTAAGTATGCCATATTGTGCTTCATACTTTCATAAGGTGTCGTTGCATATTCTTCCTGTTCTATGAAAATATGTTTTACGCCGGAAGCTTTTTGGTTCCGCATCATTAAGGCGATATCCAATCCTCCTTTACCAAATTCGGTGCTTTCTTTTTTCTCCATGTCCATATCCTTAAGATGCCAAAGCGGGAAACGCCCTGGATAGGCCTTAAAATAATCCAGAGGGTCCTTACCACCCATAATGACCCATCCGAGATCAAGTTCCATATGAACTAAATCTGGATCTGTATTGTCTAACAATACATTATATAGAACCTGATTATTTTCAGATTCAAATTCATAGCCATGATTGTGATATCCGAATTTCACCCCTACTTTTTTAGAAGCTTCCCCGGCCTCATTGAACTTTTCAGCAACTTTCAGATAGTTGTCAACGGTTTGTCCTCTTGAGGGCATGGAAGAACAGATTAAATACTCCTGCCCAGATTCAACGGCCTCGTCCATTGTTCGTTGCCAATTGCCATCTAAGGCAACATGGCCACTTTTGAGATTCATTCCCAAATCATCGCAGACAGATTTCATTTCTTTAGGACTGAGCCCGTAGTAGTGGCCTTTTTCACTTCTGGCGGTCTCGATTTTCTTAATACCCAAAGATGCGATTTGCTTTAACGTTCCGATGGCGTCTTTATCCATTTCATCACGAAATGTGTAGAGCTGCACACCATACTTTCTTATTTCATTTGGTATTATTGCGAATGAGGGTAATATCATAGATCCAAGTGCCAAGACACCTGACTGTAAAAAAAAATCTCTTCGTGTTTTCATAATAATGCGCTGATTTATTCAAGAATATAACTAACGAATGCGATTTGTTGGCTATCTGGTGACCATGACGGTACATTAATAGTTCCTTGTCCACCGAATATTTTTGCCAATACCGTGACTTCTTTGGTATCCAGATTCATAAACCTAAGCATAACATCTTTGTTAGGTGGGTGGTCGCCTGCAGGCACATCTGTATTGAAGGTAACATACACCAACCACTTACCATCAGGAGACGGGTGGGCAAACCAATCGTTGTATTTATCGGTTGTTATTTGTTCCTGCCCAGAACCATCAGGTTTCATACGCCAAATTTGCATGGTTCCCGTACGGGTCGAATTAAAATAAATATATTCCCCATCAGGAGAGTAATCAGGACCATCATCCAGTCCTTCAGTTGTTGTAAGTCGTGTCTCTTCTCCACCTTCAAAAGGAATGGTATAGATATCATAATTGCCATAGCGCTCGGCACAGTAGGCCAGCATTTTTCCGTCTGGTGACCATCCATGCCAGTAGGAGGGACCAAGAGGTGTAATTTTTTTCGGAGTGCCACCTTCAATCGGAACGGAATAAATCATGGATTTACCTGTCTCTGTCTGGTCACTGATTACCATTTGTGTTCCATCAGGAGAAATACCATGGTCATTGTTTATTTTGTTCGCAAAATCCGTTGGAATCATTTCTGGTGCACCACCTTTCACAGGAATTCTATATAGCAACCCTTGACTATTATAAATCAAGGTTTTACCATCGGGTGTCCAATTAGGTGCCTCAATATGATTTTTTGAATGGTGTAAAACGCTTCTATTTGAAGTGGTAATGTCAAGAATTTCAAGTGTACTTTCTACTTTCATAGGTTGATTGGTGTTTTCAGTTATCGTATTGATTGAGACATTTGAGAATTTTATAGTTTCAATGACATCATTGTTATGTGAACTAACACCCAGACCAATATAATATGGTTCTTCGAAACTCATTATTAAAGAGCCACCTGCTAATTGTAAATCGTTATTTTCATCTGCAATCTTCATTGAAATGTAGTTTCCAACTTTTTCAATTTGAGCATGTTGGGGGGCCAAAACGTTCGATTTTATTTCGTTGGTTTCAACGCCTTTCATATTACGGTATTGTATTGATGTAAGGCCGTCACCATGAACGGCAATATCAACATAAGGGGCATCGGGTTCAAGACTTTGTCGAATCATCAAACATGCTTTTCTATGAGGGTCAACCCCTTCTCCCAGCATTTCAATGGTAGCACCCAAAGAAACATCACCGGACATCTTTTTCCAAACGAAATGAAATTCGTCGGTATTGAACCACATATTGGTACCACTACCCGAAATCGTATATGTGCTGTCCGATATACTGAATTCTAATGAACCTTCATGATTTACATTACCGATATCGTTATTGCCTTCAAATATCCCGGAAGTATTTTGCGCTACATTTTTCCCAATGAACAAGAAAAGAGCACATAACAAAATAACAGGTTTAAAAATTCCAGTGTTCTTCATACCTATGTGTTGATAATTAAGGTTTTAAGGTAGTTAAAATTGCACAGATTTCCCACAGAATTATCCTATATGTATTTGTACTTTTGCCAAAAGCAAATCAATGAAATCTAGAGCACTACAATTAGAGGCATTCGACCGTTTGTTGACCATAATGGATGAACTTCGGGAGCAATGTCCGTGGGATAAAAAGCAGACCATGCAAACACTAAGACATCTCTTGATCCGTA
>CAZYQR010000033.1:0-15205 GCA_964649755.1 uncultured Maribacter sp.
ACCAAATAGTGGCATGAACAATCGGAATTGTCCAGCGCTTCATTTACATGAACTAGATCAAACAATACAATCTTCAATTTGTTCTTTTTCCAATTTCCGATTTCGATTTTATTTTTGGTGGAGATCAAAGTTTCCATATTGGTAGCGCCAGCCCCAGCTGCCTTGATTTTTGATTCTTTTGACGTGAGATTGAAGTAGCCTATTTTGTCAAACCCCACACAAGTATTCGAGGCTCCTGTATCGAGGATAAACCTTCCAGTGATGCCATTTAGTTTGGCCATGATTTCAAAATGATTAGTGGCCGTTAGCACGAGAGGCACTTTGGTATAGTTTTTCTTTTTTAGAAATTTTTTCAAGCTCGACATGTATTTTTTTGATAAAGATAAACCTATTTTTGCCACATGATTTTGACAGATACCCATACCCATTTATATAGCGAAGCCTTCGAGGAGGACCGTGATATTGTAATTCGAAATGCTATCGATAATGGAGTAAGTCGGTTTTTTATTCCAGCGATTGATTCGACGTATTCACAGTCGATGCTCGATTTACAGCAAAAGTATCCCGAACATATATATTTGATGATGGGCCTACATCCCACTCATGTGAAAGAGAATTTTAAAGATGAACTCGAACATGTTAAAGAAATGTTGCTTGAGCACAAGTTCTTTGCAGTTGGTGAAATTGGTATCGATTTGTATTGGGATAAGACCTTTTTAAAACAACAGCAAGAGGCCTTCAGGTTTCAAATACAGTTGGCGAAAAAACACCAATTGCCCATCGTAATTCATTGCCGAGATGCATTCGATGAAATTTTTGAGGTATTGGAGGAGGAAAAGGGCAATGACCTTTATGGTATTTTTCATTGCTTTACCGGAACACTCGAACAAGCCCGTCGAGCTATCTCCTATAATATGAAATTAGGTATTGGTGGGGTAGTCACCTTTAAGAATGGCAAAATTGATACCTTCCTTAAGGAAATCGATTTAAAACATATCGTATTAGAGACCGATTCGCCTTATTTAGCTCCAGTTCCCTATCGGGGGAAAAGAAATGAGAGTGCATACCTTATTAATGTGCTTAGAAAGTTATCGGATATTTATGCCGTGAATGAGGAAGTAATAGCAACAATAACAACTCAGAATTCAAAAGAAGTTTTCGGAATTTAGGGATACTTCCGTTTCTTAAGTAATCATATAATTCGTTTTAATTTGGAGGCCAAAAAGACAAAAATATTACTTATCTACACTGGAGGTACCATAGGTATGGTCAAGGATTTTGAGACTGGAAACCTTAAGGCTTTTGATTTTAAAAAGTTATTGAGCAATATTCCCGAATTGTACCAACTTGACTGTAGTATTGAGACAATCTCATTTGATGAACCTATCGACTCTTCCAATATGGACCCAAGTCATTGGGCGAGCATTGCATCGATTATCGAAGACCAATATGACGATTACGAGGGTTTTGTAGTCCTGCATGGTAGTGATACAATGAGTTATAGTGCCTCGGCTTTAAGTTTTATGTTGGAGAATCTGTCCAAGCCTGTAATATTCACTGGTTCGCAATTGCCTATTGGTGATTTGCGAACTGATGCCAAAGAGAACCTGATTACATCTATTCAAGTTGCAGCGGTGCAGGAAAGAGGACGGCCTGTTATTCAAGAAGTATGCGTTTATTTCGAGTATAAATTGTACAGGGCCAACCGAACTACAAAAATAAACGCAGAGCATTTTGAAGCGTTTCAGTCTTTGAATTTTCCACCACTTGCTGAATCGGGTGTACATCTGAAGATATATAAGGAAAATTTATTGCCACGAAGTCGTTCAAAAAAATTGCGGGCACATAAAATATTGGATAATAATGTGGGTGTTTTGAAATTATTTCCTGGAATTACAGAATCTTTTTTCAAGAACTTTCTAGAATGTGAAGGTTTGAGAGCGATGATTTTAGAAACATACGGAGCTGGAAATGCGCCAAACTATGATTGGTTTGCTTCAAATTTAAAAAAAGCTATGAGTCGGGGGCTTATAATTGTTAACGTCTCACAATGCTCTGGAGGTAGTGTTATTATGGGGCAATATGAAACAAGTCAGCATTTGAAAAAATTGCAAATCATTAATGGTAAGGATATTACAACGGAGGCCGCCATAACCAAGTTGATGTATCTTCTCGGCAGTAATGTTTCATCAGCATCGTTTAAAACCATTTTTGAAACCTCGCTTCGTGGAGAAATGGAATAAAAAATAACAGCTTATATTTCCTCAACTAATATTTTTTTTGTTATTTGGGCAACCTTTAAGGCTCAACTAGAGAGGTGGCCGAGTGGTCGAAGGCGCACGCCTGGAAAGTGTGTATACACCAAAAGTGTATCGAGGGTTCGAATCCCTTCCTCTCTGCGATAAGATTTTACTTTTTTTGTAACGTTTTTTTTTTATCTTTAACCCTATTAACTAACTAAATTTAAGTTTGAAAATGAAAAGATCATTCTCTATCCTAGCAGTAGCTGGGTTATTTGTAGCAGGTACAAATACGGTAAGTGCAAATGTTTCAGCAGCGGCGGTTGTTTTTCAAGATGCAGCTCCAGAAGCGAGTAAAGGTTTCACCCAAGTTTTAAAAGAAATGTTCATAACTGGTGGTGCCGGTTTTATGGGTATTGTTCTTTTATGTTTGATTCTAGGTTTGGCAGTTGCCATTGAAAGAATCATATACTTGAACATGGCCACTACGAATACAACGAAATTAAAACAACAAGTTGAAGATGCTTTGTCATCTGGTGGTGTTGAGGCTGCTAAGGAAGTTTGTAGAAATACAAAAGGTCCTGTTGCATCAATTTACTATCAAGGATTGGATAGGGCAGATGAGAGTGTTGAATCTGCAGAGAAATCAGTTGTAGCGTATGGTGGCGTACAAATGGGGCAACTAGAGAAAAATGTTTCATGGTTGTCTTTATTTATCGCTATTGCACCAATGCTTGGTTTCATGGGAACGGTAATCGGTATGATTCAGGCCTTCCAGAAAATTAGTGCAGTTGGTAACTTAAGTGCTTCACTTATTGCAGGTGATATTCAGGTGGCATTATTGACAACTGTATTTGGTCTTATTACGGCTATTATACTTCAGATCTTCTATAATTATATCATTGCAAAAATCGATAGTATCGTAAATGATATGGAAGATTCATCAATCTCGTTGATTGATATGTTGGTAGACCATAAAAAATAAGTCGGACTTAATACAAATTATATCATGCATAAAATTTTAAAAATATTTTTGTTAGTTGTTGGTGTTATCTCCGCAATACTATGGTATTTGTTGCCAGAGAGGGATATGCCAACGGCTGAAGCTGCCCAGAGTGGCGCAATGAACGCAATGTTCATGATTACATACCTATTGTTGGGAATTGCAGTAGTGGCTAGCTTGGTGTATACCATAATGAACCTTTTCGCGAACCCTAAAGGGCTTAAGAAAACTTTATTTGTAGCTGTTGGTTTTCTTTTGGTAGTTGGTATAGCATATGTATTGTCTAGCGGAACGGATGTATCTGCGGATTATGCAGACATGTCCACAGAGAGTACGGTTAAGAAAATAGGAATGGGATTGAATGTGTTCTTTATTCTTACAGTAGTTGCAATAGTTGCAATAATATTGCCAGGGATTAAAAATTTATTCAATAAATAAAATAATAAATTATGGCTAGAAGAGCAGGAGCACCAGAAGTAAATGCTGGTTCTATGGCAGACATAGCTTTCCTACTATTAATCTTTTTCTTGGTTACCACAACCATTGAAACAGATGCTGGTTTGGATCGTATGTTACCGCCAATTGAACCGCCCGATACGGATGTTGTAATAAAACAAAAGAATATCTTTCAAGTTAACATCAATAAAAATGGCCAGTTACTGGCTGATGAGGAGTTGACAGATTTGAAACAATTACGAACAAAAGCAATGTCCTTTTTGGATAATGGTGGCGATGGTACTTGTACCTATTGTAGGGGAAAAAAGAATTCTAGTTCATCTGATAATCCTTCAAAGGCTATTATATCTTTAAAGAACGATAGGGAAACCAAGTATGGTACCTATATAACGGTTCAAAATGAACTTGTAGGCGCATACAATGATTTGCGTAATAGGGAGGCACAACGATTATATGGTAGTGATTTCACTGATATGGAAGCTGAATACCTGAATCCGGAAACCGCCCAAAGTACAAAGGATAATTTAAAGGATAAGGTAAAGAAAATACAGGAATTGTTCCCACAAAAACTGTCTGAAGCGGAGACTTCTACCTCTAACTAACAAATATCTAAATATAAACTATGTCTAAATTTAGTAAGAAAAAAAGTGGTGAACTGCCCCCAGTATCTACGGCTTCATTACCAGATATCGTATTTATGTTGTTGTTCTTTTTTATGACCGTTACGGTTATGAAAGATAGTACACTCAAAGTGGAAAATGTGCTTCCGAATGCTAGCGAGATTAAAAAGTTAGAGAAGAAAGACCGTGTGGTATATATTTATGTTGGGAGACCAACCCAAGAATATGCCAAGGTTTTCGGGACCGAACCAAAGATTCAGTTGAATGATAAGTTCGCGAACCCTTCTGATGTTGGTGATTACATTCTTTCGGAAAGAGCTAAGAAGTCGCAAGAACTGCAAAACGTTTTAACGACTTCCCTTAAGGTTGATAAAAGCGCCAATATGGGTTTAATATCAGACATTAAGCAAGAGTTAAGAAAAGTAAATGCGCTTAAGGTAAATTATACTACCTACGAGGGCGATGCTTTTAGAAATATACAGTAGATACAAATTTTCAAATTTAGAAAAACGCCCTGATAATTTTATCAGGGCGTTTTTTATTTCCTTAAATTTACTTTCATGAAACGAATTGTTCTTGGGCTGTTATATTTATGCGCATTGGGAGTATATGCCCAAGGACCTCAAGAGCTAAATAAAAGTGATTCAAAATACCTTGAAGATCAATTTTATCTGGGCATAACTTATAATTTCCTTCTTGACAAACCCACTGATTTCACACAACGAAATTTATCTTATGGTCTTCAAGGTGGTCTAATTAAAGATATTCCACTCAACAGTACTAGGACCTTCGCAATAGGAATAGGTCTGGGTTATGCTGTTAATTCATATTATTCCAATATGTTGGCGTTAAAATCTTCTGATGGTATTGAATATGTAATAATAGAGGAAGATATTATTGTTATTGAAGAAGAAGAAATAAGGGTTAAAAGAAGTAAAATTGAAACCCACCTGGTCGAATTACCTTTTGAGTTTAGATGGAGAAACTCCTCAGCAAAGGAATACAAATTTTGGAGGGTATATTCAGGAATTAAACTGGGCTATGTATTCAGTTCACGATCTAAATTGGTTACAGAAGCTAATAAAGCCTCATTTATAAACCCTGATATCAGAAAGTTTCAATACGGTCTAATGTTCAATTTTGGGTATAACACCTTTAACGTTCATATATACTACTCCTTGAATGGCATGTTCGATGATGGGATTAGATTAGAGAATGAAGAAATTAAATTGAAACCTCTCCAAGTTGGACTGATTTTCTACATATTATAGCCAATATTTAACGGTAAGCAATTGTGATATCAGTCCAATGAAAAAACCAATTATAACCTCTGCCTTGGTGTGTGCTTTTAAATATAATCTTGAAGTAGCTACCAAACCAATTGAGAAAATAAATAGACTTAAGGCTAGCGTGATATTGATTTCAAAATGTATACTGAGATTGATTAAGAACATAAATAGACTGCCCATTCCCAATAAGTGCATACTGCTTTTTATTTTGAATAGCAAGAGTATAAGTGTTGCCAGTGTGGCTGCAATGAGCCCAACAAAATAGAAGTACAGCTCAACGATATAATTATTTGGGATAACCTTATAGACTACCATAAATAAGAGAACCATATTAATATACAAGGGATATTTGCGCTCCTGGATGGTAGGTAGCTGAATTGAATTTATGTAGCCAATGTTTCTAAGTATTAAAAAAGTGATAATAGGAATAATAACCGTTAGAATGAAGATTGGTAATAGGTTACCACTTTGTAATTCTAGTGGACTATATTTTGGGGTAATCAAAAAATATGTAAAAGTCCCGGCAATAGGAATGAAAAGTGGATGAAAGATATATGAAATTACCTTTTGAAAAAGTTTCATTAAATCTGTTTTCGTAATCTGGCTACCGATATCCCCAACTGCTCTCTATATTTCGCAACTGTTCTACGTGCTATTGGGTATCCTTTTTCTTTTAAAATGGCAGCGAGTTTGTCGTCTGTAAGTGGTTTTTTCTTTACTTCGTCTGCTATTACCGTTTCAAGTATTTTTTTTATTTCTTTTGTTGAAACGTCCTCACCTTTTTCATTTTTCATCGATTCAGAGAAGTATTCCTTAATCAATTTAGTACCATAAGGGGTGTCAACATATTTACTATTCGCAACTCTTGATACGGTAGATACATCCATATTTATTTCGTCGGCGATATCTTTAAGAATCATCGGTCTAAGATTGCGTTCATCACCAGTTAAGAAATACTCTTTCTGATATTCCATGATAGCACTCATTGTAACGAATAATGTCTGTTGTCTTTGTTTTATGGCATCAATGAACCATTTGGCGGCATCTAATTTTTGTTTAATGAACATCACTGTATCCTTTTGGGATTTAGACTTTTCCTTTGAGTCTCTAAATCCTTTAAGCATATTGTTATATTCTTTTGAAACATGCAATTCAGGTGCATTTCTACCATTTAAAGTAAGTTCTAATTCGCCATCTACGATTTTAATTGAAAAATCAGGAACAACATGTTCAATAATTCGATTATTACCAGCGTAGGACCCTCCTGGTTTAGGGTTCAGTTTTTCAATTTCTGATATGGCATCTTTTAATTCGTCTTTAGTAATATTATGTTTTTGAAGCAGTTTTTTGTAATGTTTTTTGGTGAACTGTTCAAATGATTTCTCTAATATTAAAATTGCTTTTTCAATATTCGGATTAATTTCCTTACGTTTCAATTGAATAATCAGACACTCTTCCAATGAACGAGCAGCAACGCCCGGAGGGTCTAATGCCTGAACTGTTTTCAATACAGATTCAATGGTATTTTCGTCCGTATAAATGTTCTGGGTAAATGCAAGATCATCCATAATATCAGTTAGTGGACGTCGAATATATCCGCTTTCGTCAACACTACCAACAAGGAACTCGGCAATACTCCATTCCTCATCACTTAAATAGATCGTATTTAGTTGATTTATTAGATATTGATTGAAAGATGTTCCAGCCGCATAAGGCACACTCTTTTCATCATCATCTGCACTATAGTTGCTCGTCTTAGTACGATAATCAGGGATTTCATCATCACTTAGATAGTCATCTATATTAATATCATCAGTATTGATGTTCTCACCCTCTAATTCGCTATCATATTCGTCGTCATATTCATCTTCAACGCTATCACTTTCCTCTTTGCCACCTTCCAGCGCAGGGTTTTCCTCCAATTCCTGTTTTAAACGTTGTTCAAATGCCTGCGTGGGCAATTGAATCAACTTCATCAACTGAATCTGCTGAGGAGATAGCTTTTGTGATAATTTAAACTGTAAGTGTTGTTTAAGCATCTAGGTTAATTGTCTGCCTTATAAAGTTAACGATTTCAGATTAGAACTCCGCATTTTGGGGTGTTCTTGGAAATGGAATTACATCACGAATGTTCCCCATTCCTGTTGCGAAAAGAACCAAACGCTCGAAGCCCAATCCAAATCCGCTGTGCACAGCGGTTCCGAACTTTCTTAGGTCCAGGTACCACCACAGTTCCTCTTCATCTATTCCCAATTCGGCAATTTTGTCTTTTAAAACATCCAAACGTTCTTCACGTTGAGAGCCGCCAACGATTTCCCCAATTCCCGGGAAAAGAATGTCCATGGCACGAACCGTTTTTCCGTCTTCATTCAAACGCATATAAAAGGCTTTTATTTTGGCCGGATAGTCGAACAATATTACTGGACATTTAAAATGCTTCTCAACAAGGAAGCGTTCATGTTCACTTTGCAGATCGACGCCCCATTCATCTATAGGATATTGGAATTTCTTCTTTTTGTTGGGTTTGCAGTTTCTTAAGATAGCTATGGCCTCCGTATAAGTAACGCGTTTAAAGCTATTGTCACAAATGAACTTCAACTTCTCAATCAACGCCATTTCACTTCGCTCGGCCTGTGGTTTTGATTTTTCCTCATCAAGTAAACGTTTTTCCAAGAATTGTAAATCTTCATCACAATGCTCTAAAATATAGCCTATGACATTTTTGATGAAATCTTCTGCTAAATCCATATTGGCATCCAGATCATAAAAAGCCATTTCTGGTTCTATCATCCAAAACTCTGCTAGATGTCTCGATGTATTTGAATTCTCAGCCCTAAATGTTGGCCCAAAAGTATATACCTTTCCTAGTCCCATGGCATAGGCTTCAGCTTCTAATTGACCAGATACAGTTAAATTGGTTTCTTTGCCAAAGAAGTCTTCTTTATAATTGACCTCACCATTTTCGTTCAAAGGAGGGTTTTTACTATCTAATGTAGTTACTCGGAACATTTCTCCAGCACCTTCGGCATCAGAGCCAGTGATGATAGGAGCGTGAAAGTTGTAGAAATCATTTTGTCTAAAATACTGGTGTATAGCAAATGACAATGCCGAACTAACGCGCATTACAGCAGCAAAAGTATTCGTCCTTACACGTAAGTGTGCCTTTTCGCGCAGAAATTCCAAAGAGTGTTTTTTTGGCTGAATAGGATAATCATCTGGATCTGCAGCACCATGAACATAAATGTCTTTTACTTGAATTTCAACGGTTTGTCCTCTGCCTTGACTTTCAACCAAAGTCCCACTTATCTTTAATGCAGCACCTGTATTAATTTGTTTTAAAACTTCTTCCTCAAAGTTCTCAAAGTCAACTACACACTGAATATTATTAATAGTTGACCCGTCATTAAGGGCTATGAATCTATTGCTTCTAAAGGTTTTGACCCAGCCATTCACTATAACTTCCTGTAGCTTGGGAGCCGTAGTAAGTAGTTCTTTTACACTTGAAGATTTCATTTTAAATCAAATAAAAATTAAAAGGGCAAAGATAGCCTTTTGAGCAAAAAGAATCGAATTCTGAAATGTATAAAAGCTTAAGAATGATGTTTTATTCGTATAATCCTTAGATATTGTCTCCCTCTTTGGGCAGAATATCAATTTGAGGTTTACGTAAAACTTCCTTGTTCGCAACACTTCGCTCTAAGGATAGAAGTAGGGAGGGAAGTAAAATAAGGTTGGCCAACATAGCGAACATCAAAGTTGCTGATACCAAAGCACCCAGTGCCACTGTTCCCCCAAAATTTGAGATTACAAAAACCGAAAATCCAAAGAAAAGCACGATGGAGGTATAGAACATACTAACCCCCGTTTCTCTCAAGGCTGCATAGACCGATTTTTTGATTTGCCAGCGATTAGCAGTAAGTTCCTGCCTATACTTGGCAAGGAAATGTATTGTGTCATCCACTGAGATACCGAAAGCAATACTGAAAACCAAGATTGTGGAAGGTTTTATTGGGACACCGACAAAACCCATTACCCCAGCTGTTATTACCAGTGGCAATAAGTTAGGAATCAGTGAAATGACAATCATTCTAAAAGACCTAAAAAGAAAGGCCATAAAAAGTGCAATTAGAAAGATGGCAAAGGCAAGTGAGATTACCAGGTTTTTTACCAAATATTTGGTTCCTTTAAGAAAGAGTAGTGCACTACCGGTCATATAAACGCTATATCTTTCTTTTGGAAATATCTTTGTGATATTTTCCAAAAGCCGGGCTTCTATATCTTCCATGCGGTCTGTTTTTACATCTTTCATGAAAGTGGTTATTCTTGCCGTTTGGCCCGTGCTATCAACAAAACTCTTCAAAAGATTGCCGTTGTCCGATGATTTCCGGGCCACATCCATAATAAAGTTGTTCTCTTGGGTTGTTGGTAACTGGTAGTATTTTGGAATACCATTATAGAAAGCTTGTTTGGAATATTTTACCAAATTCACTATTGAGATGGGTTTTGATAATTCTGGAATCTCCTCAATAACAGTACCTAATTGGTCCATTCTCTTGAGCGTTGCCGGTTTCATGACACCCTTTGGTTTTTTGGTGTCAACGACAATCTCAACAGGCATTATTCCATCAAATTCTTTCTCGAAAAACCGAATATCCTTAAAGAAGCCTGCTTTTTTGGGCATATCTTCAATAGGGCTTCCTGATATTTCTATTTGATAAATTCCGATGATACTTACTACCATTAAGACAATGGAGGTAACATAAACCAAAATACGCTTTTCACGAACAATATGCTCCATCTTATTGACAAAAGCATCTATCCATTTTTTATTGAGGTGTTTCAAATGCTTCGTTTTAGGTAAGGGCATGAAACTATATACAATAGGAATAATCAAAAGTGAAATAATGAATATGCCAATAATATTGATTGAAGCAACCATACCAAATTCTTTCAACAATTTACTGTCAGTTATTATGAAAGTAGCAAAACCTGAAGCAGTTGTCATATTGGTCATCAAGGTGGCGTTGCCGATTTTGGAAATAACACGTTGTAGCGATAGTGCTTGATTACCATGTTTTTTAACCTCTTGCTGGTATTTATTTATTAGGAAAATACAATTGGGGATTCCAATGACAATAATTAATGGCGGAATCAATGCTGTTAGTACGGTTATTTCATATTGCAATAATCCCAAAACCCCAAAGGCCCACATAACCCCAATAATTACAACGAACATTGAGATCAATGTAGCACGGAAACTTCTGAAAAAGAAAAAGAAAATCAAAGAAGTAACCCCTAGAGCCGCCAGAATGAATTTCCCAATTTCATCAATGATGTTTTGGGAATTCATGGTACGAATATATGGCATTCCAGAAACACGTACATCAAGGCCTGTTTCATCCTCAAAATTGTCAACAAGGCGCGTCAAATCCTCAAGGATAAAGTCCTTACGAACAGAAGTGTTCACGATGTCCTTGTCCAAGTACATTACGGTACGTATAGTTCTACTTTCCTTGTTATATAGGAGATTATCATAAAATGGGAGATCATTGAAAAGGTGGTTCACTAAGGTGTCAACATCCTTTTGGGTAATAATCTCAGATTTGATGAGCGGCTCAAGAACAAATTCTTGTTTTTCCTTGTCTTTAATCAATTCCTGAAGGTTATCCGTGGAAAGCACAAAATCAACCTCTGGGAATGCTCCAAGCTGCTTACTTAATTTATTCCATCTATTGAAATTCGCTGGAGAATATAGTGCAGAGTCGCTAATTGCAAATACTACAGTATTGCCTTCTTCACCGAATTGATTTAAGAAATTTTTGTATTCAAGATTAATAGGATGATCATCTGGCAATAAGTTGGCTTGGGAGTTGCTGAAGCGCATATTTTCCCATTGCATAGCTAAAAAGAAAGTAAAGGCAGCGATCAATAATAAGATCAGAATTCTATTTCTAAGAATTATTCGAGCGATTCTTGCCCAAAAGCCTTGTGTAAGTTTAGCAACCATCTAAGATTTTTACGAGCGCAAAGGTAAAGAATGATAGGTTGTCTTCCTAAATTGAAGCAATTAAATAAATCGTGTTCTATGTAATCAAAAAGCGACCCTAAGAGGTCGCTTTTTGATTTATTATTTTTTGGGTAGGATTAGACTTTCATAATCTCAGCTTCCTTAGCGGCCAAGAAATCATCAATCTTTTTCGTGTATTTGTCAGTGATTTCCTGAACATCCATTTCGGCGTTTTTCTTTTGGTCTTCTGAGGCATCATCCAAATCACGAATCTCCTTATTGGCATCCTGTCTTGCGTTTCGCACCCCAACTTTGGCGTGTTCTGATTCCGCCTTGGCTTGTTTGGCCAATTGTATCCTGCGTTCTTCAGTCAATGGCGGTACATTGATAATAACAAAATCACCATTGTTCATGGGATTAAACCCAAGATTGGCATTCATTATCGCTTTTTCAATCTCTTGTAACAAACTCTTTTCCCAAGGCTGAACGGATAAAGTCCTGCCATCAGGAGTGTTAATATTAGCCACTTGGGACAATGGGGTTTGTGACCCATAATATTCGACCATTACAGAAGACAGCATAGCCGGACTTGCTTTTCCGGCACGTATTTTTACAAACTCTTTTTCAAGATGTAATATAGCCGCATCCATACTTTCTTTGGTGGCATCTAAAATAAATTTAATTTCTTCGTTCATAACCTAAGCTTTATAAAATAATCTAACATAAATTATACCAAACTACAGATTTACTTTTGTACCTACATTTTCCCCATCAAGCACCTTAAGTAAATTACCTTTCTTGTTCATATCGAAAACGATAATCGGTAATTCATTTTCTTGACTCAAAGTAAAAGCCGTTGTATCCATAACCTTTAATCCTTTTCTCAATACATCATTGAATGAAATAGAATCGAATTTGGTAGCATTCTTATTTTTTTCAGGATCAGAGGTATAGATTCCGTCGACACGCGTTCCTTTTAGGATTACATCGGCCTCTATTTCAATAGCTCGTAAAACCGCTGCAGAATCTGTAGTGAAATAAGGATTTCCAGTTCCTCCCCCAAAAATAACGACCCTTCCTTTTTCTAAATGTCTCATGGCACGCCTACGTATAAAGGGTTCAGCAACCTCATTTATTTTAATGGCTGATTGTAAACGGGTTTGAACACCGGCAATCTCTAATGCGCTTTGGAGCGCCAAACCGTTAATTACGGTAGCTAACATTCCCATATGATCTGCCTGAACACGATCCATGCCATTACTAGCTCCTGCAAGTCCCCTGAAAATATTTCCGCCACCTATTACAATTGCAACTTGCATGCCCTTGTTAACGACTTCTTTTATTTCCTCCGCATATTCGGCGAGTCTTTTCGGGTCGATGCCATATTGTTTTTCACCCATTAGTGCTTCACCACTAAGTTTTAAAAGAATTCTGTCGTATTGCATGCTGCGTAATTGTTTCCAGCAAAAATAATCAAAAAAACCTTTGGAACTATTTTGGATAAGGGCATTAAAATGGATTTATGTAGAAGTACATATGACCAATTAATTTTACAAAAAGACAAAAATACTTGTCATAAAGTAAAAAATACATTACTTTAGTTGAAAATTAAGATATGGAAACTACTTATTTATTACCGTACAGATTTAAGAAAGTAGGTTGGCTGCTTTTTATCCCTTCTGTTATATTGGGCCTACTTACGCTAATTTATGATTGGGCTCCCGATTTTTTAAATGTAAATGTGTTTGGATTTTTTATTGATGAAATAGTGGACACAAAAAAATATTTTGGCTTTGTATCTAATAATATACTTAACGAGATTTTGGGTGTGCTTGTAATTATAAGTGGACTTATGATAGCTTTCTCCAAAGAGAGGGCAGAAGATGAGCTTATATCCAAGATTCGTTTACAATCTTTGGTTTGGGCCACATATTGGAATTATGGCATTTTAGTACTGGCCTTTCTGTTTGTTTACGATTTATCCTTTTTGTGGGTCATGATCTTTAATATGTATACTGTACTCATTTTTTTCATCATCAAGTTTAATTGGTCTTTGGTTAATCTTAATAAGGCACTGACTTATGAAGAATAGCATAAAGGTACAACGTGCCATTAATAATTTGACCCAAGCACAATTAGCGGAAAAAGCAAAAGTCAGTAGGCAGACCATAAACGCTATGGAACTTGGTAAATATGTGCCGTCAACGGTTCTCTCATTGCGGCTTTCTAAAATTTTTAATATTCCTGTAAATGAAATGTTCAATTTGGAAGAATCTGATTGGGAATAAAAAAACCGCCATACTTTTGGTATGACGGTTTATAAAATTAATTTGTTGCTAATTTTATCCTAATGCTACTCTTGTAAATCCGGTAACAGTTAAATCGGCATCAACAGATTTTACATATTGCGCAACACTTTGTTTGCTATCTTTAATGAAATCTTGGTTAACCAAAGTATTATCTTTAAAGAAACGCCTTAGCTTGCCTTTTGCGATATTGTCTAACATTGCCTCTGGCTTGCCTTCTTGACGCAATTGGTCTTTTGCAATTTCAATCTCCTTGTCAATTACAGATTGGTCCACACCATCTTCATTTAATGCAACGGGGTTCATTGCTGCAGCCTGCATTGCTACATCCTTTGCAGCGATAGCTGCACCTTCAACAGCTGCAGAAAGGCCGGCCAAAGTTGCTATCTTGTTTCCAGCGTGGATATAAGATCCAACAAATGGAGCATTTAGCTTATCGAAACCACCAATTTCTATTTTCTCACCAATAAGACCAGTTTGCTCCGTTAATTTGTCTTGAACACTTAAACCATTGAAATCTGCAGAAAGAAATGCCTCTTTGCTGTCATAGCCAAGTGCAATATCGGCCAAAGCATTAGCCAAGCTAACAAAGCTGTCATTTTTTGCAACGAAATCAGTCTCACAGTTCAATGAAATGATAACACCAGCAGTGTTTCCCTCATTTACTTTAGCGATAGCCGCACCTTCAGAGGATTCTCTGTCAGCTCTTTTTGCAGCTACTTTTTGCCCTTTTTTACGAAGAATCTCAATTGCTTTTTCGAAATCCCCTTCTGCTTCGACCAAGGCGTTTTTGCAGTCCATCATCCCTGCTCCTGTGCTCTTTCTTAATGTATTTACTTCTGCGGCGGTAATTTTAGCCATCTTATTTATTATTTAATATTGTCATAATAAAATGACAATGTTACTACTTGATTTAAATTTGCCTATTGAAATCTATTCAACACCACCTTTGGTGTTGTCTTGCCATTCTTTAAGCTCGTCCCATTTGCCATCTGCAGCCATTTTAGCTTGTTTAGGCCATGAAGTTGGGTCTAAGTGTGCCATTCTTGAACTAGCTTCTGTCAAAATCTCTTTGATTTTATCAGCTTTCGCCTTCGCCAATTCAGCATATGTCGCAATCCCTGTATTAACTAGAGCTTCAGCCGCTTTAGGTCCTATTCCTTCAATTTTGGTAAGGTCATCTGCTTTATCAGCACTTGCTTTTTCAGCCTTTTTAGGAGCAGCTTCTTTAGGTGCTTCTACTTTAATTTTTTCAACAGCTTTCTCTTCGACAGCTACTGGTGC
>CAZYQR010000034.1:0-15157 GCA_964649755.1 uncultured Maribacter sp.
ACAAATTAAAACGCAAAAAAAATATGAATCACTTGATACAATAACGTGTGTCAATAATTACTAAGTACTCTCCTTTTCTTTATTGAATGGATTTATTGGTAATGCCCAAATTGTAGACTTCAGCAGCGAAAAACCTTACAAAAAGGTATTTGTTGATACTGATAATTTCGGTGCTTCGTATTTAGATGTATTGGAAGAATCCTATCCATTGGCAAAACCTGATTCCCTTCAATTCTCAATGCTTAATGATCTGGCATATTATTGGCATACCCGGAATTTGAAAACCTCCCTTGACTTTACATTAAAAGGATTGGAACTCACAACTGCTAAAAAGGATACTTTATGGGAAGGCCGGTTCCAAATTACACAAGCTGCTATTTTACTTCGTATGGAAAAGCTGGATAGTGCATTGAATGTACTTTACCAAGCAAAAAAGAAGGTTCATGAAAAAGACCTCCCCTTCTTAAATACGCAACTAGGTTATGTTTATGAACGCAAGGGGCAATTAGATAGAGCGGCAGATTACGCATTGGAATCATTGCGTCTTGGGGCGAAACTTTCTGACAAAAAAGCCATCGCCTTAGCTTATAGTGATTTAAGTAATTTATTTTGGAAACAATCCAAATTCGAAGCTGGTTTGGAATATGGCCTAAAATCTGCAGAAATATTTGAGGAACGCGATATTAATGATTTGGACTATGGCTTTACACTATACGTGGTCGGGAATAATTATTTAGGACTACAGGAATATCAGAAAGCCTTGAATTATTATGAACACTCCATAGCTATTGGGGAGCGCTATGGTTTTTATAATAACCTAAGTGATGTGTATATTTCCGAGGTAGTTCTTTATACTTTCCTAAATGAATTTGAAAAGGCAAAAAGTGCAGGTGAAAATGCGGTTAAATATGCGGAATTATTAGATAATAATTTTATGTTGATGCGCTCGTGGTTATCCATTGGGAAACTGCAGAACATTCAGGGCAAATATGTTTCTGCAATTGAAAGCCTTAAAAAAAGCATAACAATTGCGTCAGACGACTTTGAGGATGCATTTTACCTAAGCCAAACCTATGAAACTCTAGGAAAAGCATACGCTGGGAACCATAATTACCAGGAGGCATATCAAGCGTTTGCCGAGTATGACAATTTGAAGAAGCAGGTTTTTACGGCAGCAGCTGACCATAGAACCTCTCTTCTTAGGACAGAGTTTGACTTGGCTGGAAAGGAAAATACAATACAATTACAAGTAGCCCAGATTACGAGACAACGCACACGGCAAACCTTGATTATTA
The DNA here is from genome assembly GCA_964649755.1 of uncultured Maribacter sp. GTDB lineage: Bacteria > Bacteroidota > Bacteroidia > Flavobacteriales > Flavobacteriaceae > Maribacter_A. The sequence goes on from CAZYQR010000034.1 coordinate 1,296, forward strand.
TTGTTGTTTTACTGCTTGTGCTTTTTTTGATATTGCTTTATAAGGCAGTACAGAACAATGTCGAAAAAAACAGATTATTAGAAAAAAAGAATAATGAAAATGAATTTCTGTTGAAAGAAATACACCATAGGGTCAAGAATAATTTAGAAATAGTCTCGAGTTTATTGGCATTGCAATCTGCTGAAATAAACGACCCAAAAGTTGTTGATGCTATGCAGAAAAGTAAGCATAGGATACAGAGTATGAGTATGGTGCATCAAAAATTGTATCAAGAAAAAAGCCTTTCTTCTATAGAAATGAAGGCTTATTTTAAAGAACTTGCCAGCTATGTAGTCGATGTTTTCGGTGCAGAAAAACGGATAGAGGTATTTTTCGAAATGAATGCTCTGGAGCTGGATGTAGATACTGCCATTCCTATTGGTCTAATAGTAAATGAACTTGTAACCAATTCCTTAAAATATGCTTTTCCGAATAATCAAAATGGGATCATTAAAATAGGATTGAGGAAAGAAGGAACACAATTGTTTTTGAAAGTTTCGGATAATGGCATTGGAAAAAAAGATAAAGAGGAATATATAGGTACGGGATTTGGCACCAAACTAATTCAGTTATTGACAAGACAACTTGAAGGTAAAATGAATTTAGATATAGAAAATGGAACCATGGTATCCTTTGAATTTCAACATTTTGAAGCAGCTTAGTCATGAAAAATAAAGTTAGAATATTAGTGGTAGAAGACGATATGATCATCGCCTCGCATATATGTTTGCAGCTAACCAATTTGGGTTATGAAATAACAGGTATAGAAACCAGAGGTGAAGAAGCTGTGGTACATGCAAATGTCAATACACCGGATATTATTCTTATGGATGTTAACTTACGTGGCACTCTGGATGGCATTGAAACGGCAAAAATAATTCAACAAAAAACAAACATACCTATCATATATCTTACAGCCAATACAGATGAAGCCTCTTTTCAGAGAGCAAAAGAAACCCACCCATTTGCCTTTATTCCAAAACCTTTGAATTCTGTGCAACTTCAACGCACATTTGCCTTGGTAGTTGAGCAATTGAAAAAAAATAAGCCAGAAACATTGAATACGGATTTGCCCATTGAAGTGTTGGAGGATCGTATTTTTATTCGCTACAATGGTAAAATGAACAAATTATTGCTTTCTGATATTCTATATATTGAGGCAGACCGAAATTATTGTAAAATTGTCACTGCAAGTAATCATTACCTAATTACCGCCACCCTAAAAACAATGGAGGAAAAACTACCTAAGCCTAAATTTCTTAGGGTACATAGGTCCTATATGGTCAATATTGCCAAACTTGATGTAGTAGCTGAGGGTCATCTGGAAATAAATAGAAAGGTAATACCTCTTGGTAAAGCACACAGGGGATCCTTGCTAAATCGTCTTCAAACAATTTGATATTGGTGATTTTATAAATCCTAACTCAAGAATTGATCCATTTTTTTAAAGCGGTGGATTTCGCTTTACTTACCACAATTTGTTCCTTAAAAACAGGTGAAACATTTAGTATAAGCTTGCCGTTGAAATAATATTTGATATTCGCAATAGCGTCTTTATGCACTATGAATTGTCTATTGACCCTGAAGAAACATTCAGGATCTAGTTCGTTTTCTATATCTTCTAGTTTTTTATCAATGGTATAGCTCTGATTGTCTTTGGTAATCCCTTTTACAATACCAGTATCGATGTATAGGTAAGCAATACTTGAGGTTTTAATAGGGATTAATTGGTCTCTAAGACTAACCAAGAAAGTCGTTTTATACGCTTTGCTATTGGCTTTGATGAGATTTAAGAGACCTTTCATTTGAACATTAGGGGAGGATTCTATTTGTGATTGAACTTCGAATTGAGTCAGCGCTTTTTGTAGTTCATCTTCATCAATGGGTTTCAATAAATAATCTATGCTATTTACTTTGAAGGCCTTTAGGGCATATTGATCGTAGGCAGTAGTGAAAATCACAGGTTTGTTGATCTGAACCTGATCAAAAATTTCAAAAGAAAGTCCATCTGCCAAATGAATGTCCATAAACACCAATTCGGCTTCAGTCGGTTTAGAAAAGTATGCGACAGAAGATCTTACAGAATCCAAAACAGTTAGAACCTCAATATTGGGATTTAGATTCTTAAGTAAATAGGTCAGATTTTCGCTTGCGGCAAGCTCATCTTCAACAATGACTATTTTCATTCTCCTGATTTTAAAGGAAGTTTAACACTGAATTTATTATCATCTTTCGTTATAACAATATTTTGCTTTTCAATTAAATAGTATCTTTTATCTAGGTTAACAAGTCCATTTCCTGTGCCTTCAGCCATAACCGTTCTGGGCTGTATTATATTTTCAACATAGATGAAACCATCTTTATAAAATATTTTTACGGTCAACGGGTTGGATTTTGATATCTCATTATGTTTTACTGCATTTTCAACAAGTAACTGCAATGCCAATGGAGGAATTTCCTTTTCATGGTATTTTTCATCAATTTCAATATCAATGGTAAAGCGATCTCTATATCTAGCTTTGATCAAATAGGAATAACTTTTTAAAAATTTAAGTTCTTCTTTTAATGATACCAAATCCCTGTCTCCACTTTGCAATATATAACGATACATGAACGACAGTTTTTTAACAAATTGGGTCGCTTCGTCATTATCCCTTATTAAACAGGTTAGTGAATTTAATGAGTTGAAAAGAAAATGAGGATCTATTTGATTTTTTAAGGCTGCTAATTCAGTTTGGAGGTTCTGTTGTTTTAGCCGTTCATTTTCAATTAAACTGACCTGCTGGACCATTTTAAGTCTGAGTATTCTTGATACGAAAAGTAGAATAATAACCAGGATGGTGAGAACAAATTTTAAAAACCCTTTTTCCTCTTCAGGCAATGGATCACCAATAATAAATGTGAATATAAAATCGAGAATAGGCGGGCCAATAATTAGAATAATAATATTCAAAATCACCAACGAAGCTATTCTTAACAACTTATTATACTGTTTAAATAAATAGCTCCAATTAGCATTTAGTTGTAAAATGAGCCACGAAAAAAGAAAGAAAAAAACAAGTTTTATAAAAAAGTCCTTTACCCAGTCCATGGAAAGATCCATATTACTGTCAAGTACCATTTTATAGATATGAATGGTTTTAGGCAGTGAGACCAATACGGCAAAGAGTAGAGAAATCTTTACTAATTGGGATTGTTTTGCTTTAACTTGTCTTAACATGATAATACTTATTGATTAGGCACAGCACCTATTTCACAAATTTACACGAATTTCTTTGGCAAAATAATTTTATAAAAAGGGGTATATAACCAAGCCCTATCAGTAAAGACAGGGCTTAACAATAACCAAATTACTCAACTACTATTTATATACTTAGGGCATTAAACCCTTTTGGCAGATAAGTGCGGGTATCAAATCCCAACTCAATCTCCTCTTCATCTTCAATATAAATGATTGCGTCTAAATTGACTTCTACTTCTGAATAGGCATTAAACCCTTCTGGAAGGTATTGTTTAGTATCAAAACCCAATTCAAATTCTTCATCTATTTCAATGTAGACTATGTCCGCTATATTCAATTTTGCTTTGGCATAAGGATTGAAGCCAATAGGTAGGTAATCATTAGTATCGAACCCTAATTCAATGTCAGACTCAATTTCAACATACTCAATTTCATTAAGATCAAAATCCATTCCTTTATATGCATTGAATCCTATAGGTAAATAATCTGCGGAGTCAAAATCCAAGACTATATCCTCATCTTCTTCAATATAAGCTACATCTTCGAACAAACAGAAATCGGTATCTAAAATTAGGTACGGGTCATTTGCATAATTTCCGTAATTGCTTACAAAACTGTTTGATTTGTCTTCTGCATCATCGTAGTAATGGTTTGTTCCGATGAAGGCTAATAAGAGGGTCATTATTCCGGTTCCTAATAAAACTGTTGCTTTCCCCATGATTTATGTTTTTAGATTAATATATTTTTAATTAGTCTCTTTTTATTTATACAACAAATGTAGGTTAGAGGAGGAGTGTAAATGAATTCAATTTGACCGAACTGTCTTAATTAAGAGGTGAAACGACTTTTTTGACATGTGAATTATTCTTTGATTATTTCTAATTGAAGATTATCGGATTTTACTGTTTGCTAACTAATAAAATTTTCTGTCATGAAAATTGTCATTACCATTGAAAAGATTAAAACAACACCAAGATTTTTTTAGTCGTAATTAGAATCTATGTCACGAAAAAAAGAATATCAAGAAGACCTGGTTGTCGAAAAGGCCATGCAAACCTTTTGGGCGAATGGGTTCGAGAAAACCTCACTACGGATGCTTGAAAAAGATATGGGCATCAACCAATTCTCTATTTATTCCAGTTTTGGCAGTAAAAATGGTCTTTTTGTTGAGGTTCTCAAGAAATACAAGAGTCATTTAAAAGTAACATTCCTGAAAGATCTATTGAATTCCAAGGGGCACTTAGATGACCTACGGGATTTTTTAAAGGCTTATGGGCATGGCATACAATCTGGCCAAAACCCCTATGGATGTCTGATGATCAATACCGGTATGGAAGTAGGTGAAAAAGATCCTGATATTGCTTTTGAACTTGATTCCCATTTCGCTTCCTTAAGGGAGACTTTTTATAATTTACTTGAAAAAATTAAATTCAATGATGAATTGCCAGCGCATTTTGATAGCAATAAATACGCATCCTATTTATTAGGCAGTATACAGGGCCTTTCTTTGTTCGCTAAATTTCATAGCCAAAAAGAGGTAGATGACTATATAGATTCAATAATGCGTAGTTTGATATAGTTAGATGGAAATAGATTGGAATTGAAATATTTAATCTCTTCCTCTAGACTTATTTCGATTACTATTGCCTCGATAACCACTGTTTTTTCCTCTATAATTAGAGTTTCCAGATCGGTTTCGATTTCTAGATTGATTCGTATGTTTTTGAGGACCTTGATTCCTTTGGGATCTACTTTCTTCCTGAACTTCTTCCAAAAAGGGATGTTCGAGTATTCGAGGCACTTCTTGCTTTATTAGTTTTTCAATATCCCTTAGATAAGGCCGCTCATCCTTTTCACAAAATGAGATGGCTATCCCGGTGGCATGTGCTCGTCCGGTCCTGCCGATACGGTGCACATAGGTTTCAGAAACATTGGGTAAATCAAAATTTACGACCAAAGAAAGATTATCGACATCGATACCTCGTGCGGCAATATCTGTCGCAATCAGTACTTTTACCTTTCCGTCCTTAAAATCACCAAGTGCTTTTTGTCTTGCCGTTTGCGATTTATTCCCATGGATTGCCACCGAGGCTATGTCTGCCTGTCCTAATTTTTTCACGATTTTATTCGCTCCATGTTTAGTACGTGAAAAAACCAAAACTGAACTGCTAGGTTGTTCTTGTAGTAAATGGACCAATAAGTTTACCTTATTTCCTTTGCTTACAAAATAAACCGCTTGTTCTACTTTTTCCGCTGTGGCTTGCTCTGGTCTCACAGTAACCCGTTCAAAATCACCAAGGATCTTACGTGATAGTTCTACAATATCCTTCGGCATAGTAGCGGAAAAAAACAAGGATTGCCTTTTGGGCGGAAGTTTAGCAATGATTTTTTTGATGTCATGAATAAAGCCCATATCCAACATATGGTCAGCTTCATCCAAAACGGCGAATTCAACATCCTTTAAAGAAATATATCCTTGATTCATTAAATCCAACAAACGGCCAGGTGTGGCTACCAAAACGTCAACTCCGTTTCGTAATATTTGGGTTTGCTTCCCCTGCTTAACACCACCGAAAATTACAGTGTTCCTAATTCCGGTGAATTTTCCGTAAGCAGTAAAGCTTTCCCCAATTTGAATGGCCAACTCACGCGTTGGAGTAACAACGAGCGCTTTGATTTTACGATAACGCCCTTGCGATTGCTGGTCATTATATATATGCTGTAGTATAGGAACGGCAAATGCAGCCGTTTTACCTGTACCTGTTTGGGCTACACCTAAAAGGTCTTTTCCGCCTAATAGAATTGGTACTGCCTGTTCTTGGATTGGTGTGGGATTGGTATAACCTTCTTGCTCAAGGGCCCTAAGGATGGGTTCTATAATTCCTAATTCTTTGAATGTCATGTATCGTGATAAATAAGCGGCAAAGGTAACTGAATAGTTCGGATATTGATTAGAACATAAAATATGTGATTAAAGTCCACTTATAGCAGCTTCTGCACATCGTTCTCCATCCATAGCGGCCGAAACAATTCCACCTGCGTAACCACCACCTTCTCCGCAGGGAAAAAGGCCCTCAATTTCTATATGTTCCAAATTTTCCTTTCTGGGAATGGTTACAGGAGACGAAGTTCTTGACTCCACACCAACAATATTGGCTTCTGTCGTATAATAGCCATGCATTTTTTTACCAAATTCCGAAAATCCGGCTCTAAGTCGACTACCAATTAATTTTGGCAAGAGTGAATGTAATGGAGCGGACTTCAAACCTGGTTGATACGAAGTAGGGTTCAGGTCTGCTGACAAGTTCCCTTCAACAAAATCTGTAAGCCGTTGTGCCGGTGCAACCTGTGATCGCCCACCTGCGGTAAAGGCCAGTCGTTCCAGATCTTTTTGGTACTCCAATCCCTTTAAGACACCAAATTTTTCATATTTGGGAATATCCTCATCCACATTTATTTCTACGACGATACCCGAGTTTGCAAATAAGTTGTTTCTCTTGGATGGAGACATGCCGTTAACGACAACCTCCCCAGGGGCTGTGGCTGCGGGGACGATGAATCCGCCTGGACACATACAAAAGGAATAAACACCTCTGTTTTTAACTTGTTGAACCAAACTGTAAGAGGCAGCTGGTAACATTTCATTGCGTTCTCCTCTGCAATGATATTGAATGGAGTCTATGATTTGTTGTGGATGTTCTACCCGAACACCCATTGCGAATGATTTTGCCTTTAGTGCAATGTCCTTGGTTTTTAACAGATAGAAGATATCCCGAGCGGAATGGCCTGTGGCAAGTATCACTCGATTAACTGCCATTTCCGTACCATTCTGAAGTACGATGGCCCGTAATTTATTATTCTTGATGCTGAAATCGGTAACACGAGTTTCAAAATGGATTTCCCCGCCACTGGCTAATATTGTTTCACGAATATTTTGCACGATTTTTGGAAGCTTGTTGGTTCCTATATGCGGATGTGCATCTACCAGAATTTGGTTTGTGGCACCATGGTGCACCAAGCTTTCAAAAACCCGGCGTACATCGCCCCGTTTTAAGCTACGAGTATAAAGTTTTCCATCAGAATAAGTGCCTGCACCCCCTTCGCCAAAACAATAATTGGAATCTTCGTTGACAATATGGTCTTGGTTAATGGCTTTTAAATCCCGTCTACGTTCTTGGACCTTTTTTCCACGTTCCAACACTACCGGTTTGTAACCAAGTTCTAAACAACGTAATGCTGCCCACATTCCTGCGGGTCCAAAGCCAATGATATGTATTTCCTTGGCCCGTGAAACATCTTTATAATCAAAAGAATAGGTGGGGTCATTGTCTGGTTTTTCCCGAATATAAACCTCCATTTTATAATTGAAATAGATGGATGGTTTACGGGCGTCAATAGATTTGCGAAGCACTTTTATAGTCAAAACATCCTCGCTTTCACCAAGATACTTGGCTACTTTTTTCAGTAAGATGCCTTTTTGGGATTCTTCTTTCAAGGATACCCTCAGTTGGATTTGTCTGACCATGGCGCAAAATTACTTTAAATAAAATGATATCCATTTTCTAATTACGCAGGGTAATGCGCATTTTTTTGATTATTTACAATCCATCCCCAAATAGTTACAACTCGGTATTTCTTTTTTAGTTGTAGCCTAAGATTGGTTCAAATTTGGAGCATCAAACATTTAATACAGATAAATCATGAAAAAAGTAATCGCCTTAACACTATTATTTATCGGAACATTGGCTTCTGCACAAGATAAATATAATGCTGGCATGCAAAATGCATTTCAGCTTTGGGGAGAAGGTAAAATAACGGAATCCTCGAACTTGTTTGAGCGAATTTCAGCCGCGGAACCTGCTAATTGGCTTCCGACGTATTATGGATCCCAAGTTAACACCGTGGCATCTTTTGGGGAACAGGACAAAGAAAAGTTGACCCAGCAACTGGAAAAAGCCCAGGAATTTGTTGACCTGGCCAAGGCCATTTCTCCAAATAATCCTGAGATTCTCGTACAACAAGCCTTAATTCACACAGCGTGGGTGGCCTACGATGGCGCTACTTATGGCATGACACTTTCTGGTAAGGTCACAGCATTATATCAGAAAGCTATGCAATTGGCTCCCAACAACCCTAGAGTAGTTTTTTCTAAAGCGGAATGGGATATGGGTTCGGCCAAGTTCTTTGGCCAAGATATTGCGCCCTATTGTAAAGATGTAGAACATGCCTTGGATCTTTTTGCTAACTTTAAACCAGAGTCCGATTTTCATCCAAATTGGGGACAAGAAAGAGCAGAAGAAATAGTTAAGAATTGTAAATAAAAACAATTAATTAATGACACGATTTTTTAATCATTTGATAAGAGCAATTCTAATAGGTACTGTAATCTATTTCATTAATCTTGCTATTTATTTTTTTATGGGCAGGTTCGATGATGGTTTCAATTATCAATTATTTGGATGGACCTTCTATTTTAAGAATATGATATTCGCGTTAATTCTTTATATGGTAAATGCTTACTGGATTCAATATCTTATTGTTACTTATAAGCATGACCTGTTTTCATTAAAAAGATTTACCATTGGTATTACTGGGAATATTTTAGTTTCAATATTGGGCATTTTTCTTTCACGCTTTGTTCTTGTGGTAGTATTTGAAAAAATGCCGATAATTGAGTTTATAAACAACGAGAAGCCAGGTTATTACCTGTCTTCATTGATTCTTGCTATAGGTATTTCACTTATTTTTTATGCCACGTGGTATTATAAATACCGCCAGGAAACTAAGGTCAAAGAGCAAAAAATAATAGCGGGGACCGCCTCGGCCAAATTCGATGCCCTAAAAAACCAATTGGACCCCCATTTTCTCTTTAATAGTCTGAATGTCTTGACCAGTTTAATTGAAGAAGACCCTCATCAAGCGCAGAAATTCACGACATCGCTCTCAAAAGTTTATAGGTATGTCTTGGAACAGAAGAACAAGGATTTGGTATCTGTGGATGAAGAATTTCAGTTTGCGAGGACTTATGTAAAACTATTGAAGATGCGGTTTGAAGATAGTATTCATTTGGAAATACCTGAAAAGAGCGCCAATCCCGATGCGAAGATAGTTCCGCTGTCATTACAGTTGTTGCTTGAAAATGCAGTAAAACATAATGTGGTTACATCCTCAAAACCATTGTATATAAAGGTATATGAGGAAAATGGGATGCTAGTGGTCGACAATAATTTGCAGGAAAAACAGGTGGTAAAAAAGAGTAGTGGGGTAGGACTTCAAAATATTAGGCAGCGCTATGGAATATTAACTGATAGGCAGGTAGAGATTATAAAATCCGATTCGGATTTTCGAGTAAAGCTACCCTTGTTAACAAAACAAGTTACAGTAATGGAAACACAACAAACATTTATAGATGATAAGCGTTACGAAAAGGCAAAAGAGCATGTAGCTCAACTAAAAGGGTTTTATGGCAATCTTACGGCCTATTGCATTGTTATTCCTTGTCTAGCGATACTTAATTACAATACGACCAGTTTCCCTTGGATTATATTCCCGACAATAGGATGGGGTTTTGGTGTTACGGTTCATGGCATGGAGATTTTTGGCTTTAATCCGCTATGGGGAAAGCGCTGGGAAGAGCGCAGGATTAGGAAGCTCATGGATGATGATCAATTCTAATAATACAATCCATCCAGAAAAAACGACAATTGGGTAATGAACATTTAGTTTAGGGCAAATCATATAATACTTTTGGCTTATCAATTAAATAGTAATTCAAATAAACCAACAGAATAATGGAAACTTCAGAGAAAGACAGAAAGTATTTTAGAGCAAAAGATAGGGTAGAGGGTATCAAGAAATTCTACTCAAATTTAATATCCTATGTATTCTTTGTCGCTTTCTTAGCCGGATTGAATTACTGGACCGATGAGTGGAGATATCCATGGTTTCTATGGGCAGCTTTCGGATGGGGTATTGGTATCGTGTTTCACGCCATCAAAGTATTTAGTTTAAACCCTTTTTTCGGAAGAGACTGGGAAGAGCGTAAAATCAAAGAATATATGCATGAAGATGAAAAACAAGGAAGATGGAAGTAATGAACGATAATAGGGATAAAAAGAAGAGAGCAAAGAAACGGGTTGAAGCACTCAAGGGTTTTTATATACACTTGACCATTTATATACTTGTAAACACCTTTATTTCAACAATGAAGATTGTACGCAATTTAGGTGAGGGTGAAAGTTTTAGTGAGGCCTTTTTTGATTTCGGAACCTTCGCAGTATGGTTTTTCTGGGGAATTGGTGTTTTTTTTCATGGCTTAAAAGTCTTTTCATACAATCCTTTTTTTGGGAAAGATTGGGAGCATAAACAGATTCAGAAGTTTATGGATAAGGATAAGAAGGAAGCTGAAAAATATAGATAATGAAAGAAAGTAATAAAGAGGCAGTTTTGTATAAGAAGGCCAAGAGTAGGGTAGACAGGGTTAAGAAGTTTTATAGGCACTTAAGTGTATATGTTGTAATCAATATCATTCTTTTTGGAATAAAAGTCTCTTTGTATGATCAATTGGGCGGACATGGGGTTGTTGATCAAGGGTTTCAAGACTGGTTTAGGCTTAATTTGTTTATAACACCCTTATTATGGGGGTTGGGTCTAGTGATCCACGGACTAGTAGCATTCAAATATCTTAATTTTACCAAAAAGGGCCTTACTCCCAGTTTTATTAAAAAATGGGAGGAAAGACAAATTCAAAAATTTATTGAAAAGGATAGAGAACAGTAGTAGCAATTATATTTAGCAATTTAAACAAAGAACAAAAGATTTATGAATGTTATAATCATTGAAGATGAAAAACCGGCAGCCAGAAGATTAAGTCGGCTCTTGGCAGACCTGAATGTTGAAGTGTCCACCATGCTTCATTCGGTGGAAGAATCAATTGAATGGTTTCAGAACAATGAGCACCCTGATCTTATTTTTTTGGACATTCAACTTTCAGACGGACTCTCATTTGAGATTTTTGATATTGTGGATGTGCAAAGTGCCATAATCTTTACAACTGCATATGACGAATATGCACTACAGGCTTTTAAATTAAATAGTATTGATTATTTATTGAAACCAATCGATGATGAAGAATTGGAAATCGCAGTTAAAAAATATAAAACATTAAAACCCTCTTCGCAAAAATTAACATTGGATTTTGATGACATTAAAAAATTATTAATAGACCCTCTGGAACGCGACTACAAAAAAAGATTCACGACTAGGGTAGGGCAGCATTTAAAAATTATCAATACTGATGAGGTCGAATGTTTTTACAGTGAAAATAAAGGAACCTATGCAGCGACATCCGATGGCCGAAATTATTTATTGGATACCACTCTTGAAAATTTGGAAACTGAGTTGGAGCCTAAAATATTCTTCCGAGTAAGCAGAAAATTCTATGTGAACATCAACCATATCAAAGACATAATTTCCTATACAAATTCACGCTTAAGAATCAAATTAAATCGCTATATTGAGCAAGAGATCATAGTGAGTAGGGAGCGAGTTCGTGACTTTAAGTTATGGTTGGAGTAAAGATAATTAAAGAATTGATAAATAGCGTATTAAATATAAGTATAGATATTTCTTATAGTACTGTATTTACAAGAATTCACTCACTTTTGTCCACACGATTATCATCAAAAGAAGACGGTAATAATTTTGGGATCAACTTGATGAAAATTGGCAATAAAACAGCTCCGCCTGGAAGCATGAAAATGGCGAGTGAAGGTATGCTCTTAAAAATATCCAACAACTGACTTTGAACTTTTTTCTTCTCTGCAGGACTTAAGTCCTTGACAGTTGATTTTGAAATTAATGCTACCAGTTCCTTACTATCTGACAGTTCTTTTTGCAACCTTTTGCTGTTCCGTATAATCAATTTTTTTACAACTCTTGACATGCTTTCATAGAACTTAAATGCCAAATTATGATCCTTTAGAAAAGGAATTATCTTAGAATTTTTCTCAAAAAAAGACGCAATTTCTTCTAGTGCTCTAGCTATTTCCTTTGTATTAAAACCTAAATCTTTGCCAATTCCATAGATGTATTGGGATTCAAAATAGTTATCTGTTTGGTCTTCCCAAATTGTCAAAGAAGCAATATCCAAAAAATAATGATTCTCAGAAGCTGAAAAATTGTTTAATATTTTATCTCGATAACTTCCGTCATAGGTTTGTGTAGTACTATCTATGTAGGTTAAAGATGCTTCGAATAAGTGAGCCAATTTATCATCATTTTTATTTTTCTCTTTTGAGTTGAGTGAATGATAAATGATGTTCATGGCGATAAACTCCAAATTTTCTGCATATTCCTTTATGGCATCATCATTCTTTAAATATCTTTTGAACGCAAGTACATCTATGTATAATAAGGAGTTTGTAATTATACTATTAAAGGTCTTGCTAATTACATTATCTTCTAGGTAAACCCTTGAATCCAATAGCTTCTCTAATTGATCAGATGTTTTTTTACCCGTAAATAACTTGTTTAGAAATGAAATCTGATTAAAACCTAAATCCTGATAAAACAAAAATACTTTGTTCAAAAAAGCATCAAAGTCCGGGTTCTTCTCTACAAACCTAAAAGTAAAATATAGCGCTGCCAGTAAATTAATTTTGGCTTTTTCATCTTCTGATAACCTATGCTCTGGTGTAATGAACCTTGGAATCTTAAGATTAATGCCATAAACGAACCCTGTCTTCTTTAAACCACTATATAGGTCTGTAAAGTCCTTATAGCTGTCAACCTGGTCTTTTACCAAATATCCGAATTTGTCTATCCAACCTGAAGAGGAGGGGTTCATAGCGTGTTATTTAGAAAATCAAATTAAAGCAAATTATAGGACTTATCGCAGTTGGTTCTCGCTTATTACACTTTGAGATTAATTTAAGTTGTGCGAAAATGCTTTTTATTAACTGCAAAATATCAAGTGTAATGAATATTAAGAGTCATCGAATAGCTATTGAAATAATAGAACTATAATAATTTACGAATTATGACCGGGAGTAATAGTAGATCTAGTGCCAGTGCGACCAATAAAGTGAAACTTATTAATAGTCCGACAGTAACACTTGGTTGATGTATGGAAAATAGCATCACCATAAATCCAAAAAATAGGATTATAGTGGTTATTATAAGGGCCTTCCCAGTTTCTTGGAATGTCTTCTCAAGCGATTCTTCCTGATTTAATCCACTGGACCTGCACTGTTTAAACCTGCTTAAAAAGTGTATGGAATCATCAACGGCTATTCCAAAAACAATAGCAAAAACAACAGATATGGATGCTTCCAATGGAATATTCAAAAAACCTAATAAGGCGCCTGCAAATAATAATGACAGTAGATTTGGAATCAAAGAAATTAACAATAGTTTGATATTCTTAAAAAGAACTACCATTAATAAACCAACAATGATTGAGGCGATAACCAATCCCTCTAATAGACTTTGTCTTACATACATTGAATTTTTATCTAACAATAACCCTTTTCCCGTAAGTTTGAAATTTTCAGCAAAACAATGTACTTGAATTTGATCCCCT
>CAZYQR010000035.1:0-14754 GCA_964649755.1 uncultured Maribacter sp.
GACTAATTTCTGAATTTGAGGAGCGGTTTACGCGCGATGGGGAAATATTTGCCCTAGCCGAAGCTGCGAATGATGCATCAGTAGGACAAGGTGGATCTTTGGCCCGTTTTAAAATTGTAGGAGACTTTCTTTACGCCGTAGATAGCCACAATATAAATATCTTCAACATACAGGATTTGGAAAATCCGCAAGACTTGGATGATGTTTACGCAGGTTTTGATATAGAAACCATTTTCAATAGAGGACAGCATTTATTCTTAGGTAGTATGCGTGGTATGTATATCTATGATATTTCCTCTCCTGCCACTCCCACTTTCATTTCTGAATTTCAACATGGTACCGCCTGTGACCCAGTTGTTGTAGATGGGGATTATGCATATGTAACCCTTCGAGGCGGAAATATGTGTGGTGCTACCGAGAGTGGTTTGTTCATTGTGGATATTTCAGATATATCCAATCCCGAATTAACTATAAGCTACCCTATGGATGGCCCCTATGGTCTCGGTGTAAAAGACGAAAAGTTATTCGTTTGTGATGGGGATTCCGGTTTAAAGGTTTATGACAAAACAGATGTAGAGGATTTGGTGGCTCTAAATCACTTTGAGGATATAAATACTTTTGATGTTATTCCATTAGAAAATTCATTGCTTATGGTTGGTGAAGATGTGTTGTACCAATATGAATATTTAGATAACAATATCAAGTTGATGAGCACTTTGGAATTGAATTGATCTTAGGATTTAAGAATTGAAAACGCCCCTCTTAATAGGGGCGTTTTTTTATTGCTTTATTTCGGTTTTTAAAACTATAATTGCGGAATCACTTCCAAGATATCATTTGAATCTTATTTTCGGAAACTTGGTCATTGATTTTGGTGACATACTCCTCCATTAATCGGTTAAGTGCATCAATCTCGGTATTCAGTTCTTGGGTAATCTCAGAAAAGAATTCCATTGATTGGTCCGTAGGTGGGTAATCTCCCCGTTGCGAATCAGCCATCAAAAATGCTAAGCGGTTGTTTATCCGAATGCCATAATTTAAAGGATCTTGCCGACTTTGGTTTTTAGTCATGTGAATGTTGTTTTCAATAACATCCATTTTAGTTCTAAAGCCAGTTATTAGCTCTTGTATTTCTTTGTTATCTTTTGTTTTATTCACAAGATAGTCCAGATCTTTTTTAACCCTTAGAAGATCTGTTATTGCGTCATTGGCCCTACTAACTTGATTACGCACCTTCATCAAGAAAGTAAATTGTTTTTTATAATCCTCATCGGAATTAGGCAAGCGAGGGTCTTTTACAATAGTAAATACTTGCTCTGAGACTTTACCGTTATAGGTCATTTTTACTTTGTAATTGCCTGGCACCGCCTTTGGCCCCACATTGGGTGAAGAATAGAAGACCATGCCCTCAAAGGCCGTATAACCAGGATATCTCAGATTCCATATTAATCTATTTCCTCCAGATTTCATTTTGAGGGGTTTGGTTGCCCTAGGGTCCAACTTGTTTTCTTTACCAATATTTGAAAATTCTTGTATCAATGTTCCATCTGTTTCCAATATTTCAAGGCTTACCGTGTCTGTTTCTTTTTTAGTTTTTATATAATAATTGATAATGGCGCCATCGGGGTGGTTTTCACCTACTAATTTGGTGTTCGGTTTACTCCAACCTCCAGATTGTTGCATCCTATAGGCTTTATCAGGTTTGAATAGATGGAATTCACGATTAGCTATGTCTGGTGAAAGTTGATGAAGGGGAGTTAGGTCATCGATCATCCAAAAACTTCGACCATGTGTTGCGGCAATCAAATCGTTATCCCTTACATGAAGGTCTCTTATAGAAGTGATGGGTAAATTCAATTGAAAAGGAGACCAATTGGCCCCGTCGTTAAAGGAAATGTACATTCCCCATTCTGTTCCGGCGTATAAAAGACCTTCCCTTACCTTATCGGATCGTATGGCTCTTGTATAATGATTGATTTTTATTCCTGCAGTAATGACCTTCCAGGTTTTGCCATAGTCCGAAGTCTTATATAAATAAGGAGTATAATCGCCAAATTTATATGAAGTAGCAGCTACATAGGCGGTACCTTTTTTAAACGGACTGGGGTCTATACAGTTGATCATGTTGAGTTTAGGGTTCATATTCGCAGGTGGAGTGATGTTTTCCCAAGTCGTACCATTGTCGCGGGTAATATGTATCAATCCATCATCGCTGCCAACCCAAATAACTCCCTTTTCCAATGGCGACTCATTTATGGCGAACAAATTGGAATAGAATTCTGCACCGGTATTGTCTTGGGTGATAGGCCCCCCAGAAGATTTAATGGTTTCAGGAAGTCCTCGGGTCAAATCGGGTGAAATTGTTTTCCAGGACTGTCCTTCATTTGTGGTTACATGTAAAAAATTAGAGCCGGCATAAAGTCTATTAGTGTCATGAATACTGAATTTTACTGGAAAGTTCCAGTTAAAACGGTACTTCATGACTTCTGCTCCCGAGCCTGCCGGGTTGTCGGGCCAAATATTTAATGAGCGCGTCTGGTCAACCGAATGGTCTTCGCGCATCATGTATCCTTTGAAAGTGCCACCATAAACTATATCATTGTTTTTTGGGTCTGGTGCTAAATGTGCGCTCTCACCGCCTGCGGTTGGTTCCCAATCACTTTCGCCAATAGAAGAGCCAGTGGTTCTATTGAAAATACGAATGGTGCTATTATCTTGTTGGGCACCATAAATGCGATAGGGGAAAGTATTGTCGGTTGTGACCCTATAGAATTGTGCAGTAGGCTGATTGTAATAAGTGGACCAATTATTGCCTCCATCATTCGAAATTTGTGCTCCGCCATCATCGGCAATAATCATCCGGTTATTGTTATTTGGGTCTATCCATAGGTCGTGGTGGTCACCATGGGGGGCATTTTTTAAGGTAAAGGTTTTGCCGCCATCGGTCGACACTCCATAACTCACATTCATGACATAGAGTTTATCAATATTTTGGGAATCGGCATAAATGCGACTATAGTACCATGCTCTTTGACGTAAGGCCCTATTTTCGTTTATTTTTTTCCAAGTCTTGCCAGCGTCATCAGATCTAAAGAGCCCTCCGCCTTTGGCTTCGATCAGTGCCCAGACTCTATTGGAATCCATAGGTGAAACGGTGATACCTACTATTCCCCAAGGTCCTTTTGGTAAACCCTCATAAGTTGAAATATTTGTCCATGAATCTCCGCCATCAGTACTTTTGTACATTTTGCTATCGGGTCCTCCACTGTCCATGCGGTAACCGTTTCGATTCATTTCCCATGTTGCAGCATAAATAATTCTAGGGTTGTTGGGATCCAAAACAAGATCTCCCGCTCCGGCCTTGTTACTCTCGTATAATATTTTTTCCCAATTTTGACCACCGTCATTAGAGCGATATATACCGCGAGTTTCATTTGGTTTCCAAAGGTTTCCTATGGCAGCTATATAGACAAGGTCGGGATTTGTCGGATGTATCCGAATACGGGCAATATGTTCGGATTCTTCGAGTCCAATAAATTTCCAAGTCTCTCCGGCGTCCATACTTTTCCAAATGCCATTCCCTGAGGAAACATTGCCCCTGAGTGTTTGTTCACCTTCTCCTACATAAATTATGTTGGGATCTGATTCCGAAACTGCTATGGCACCTATTGATCCTCCAAAATATCCATCTGAAATACAGCTCCAGCTGCTTCCTGCATCCGTTGTTTTCCAGACGCCTCCCCCAGCGGTCCCCATATAGTAGAGATCAGGACTCTGGGAAACACCTGTTACTGTTCCGGCTCTTCCGCCCCTGAAAGGGCCGACCAAACGCCATTGGATTCCATTATAAAGTGATTCCTTAAAGGTTAGGGCACTTTCATTTTTATTATTCTTGCGCTGTGCGGCCAAATCTTGATATAAGAAGGCCAACAAAAAGATCAAAAGGTAAAGGGAAGTTTTTTTCATATCTATAATTGAAGAGTACCCTAAAAATAGTAATATAATTTATTTGATTCTTATAAATGGTTCGTTTTTTTGAGGTAATAACGCATCGGGAAATTACTAAAAACTATAGACGTTTTTTAAGGCATATATATTAGGCATAATACGTAATTAAAAAATTCGACTACTTTTGTGACTTGAAAAACCAATCAATGGCAAAGAATTTAGTTATAGTAGAGTCGCCTGCAAAGGCCAAAACCATAGAGAAATTTTTAGGTAAGGATTTTAAGGTTGAATCTAGTTTTGGGCATATTGCAGATTTACCTTCGAAAGAATTGGGCGTAGATGTTGACGATGATTTTAAACCAAAATATATTGTTGACAAAGACAAAAAAGCACTCGTTAAAAAACTCAAGGATTTAGCAAAGAAAGCCGATACAATATGGTTGGCCAGTGATGAGGACCGCGAGGGGGAAGCAATTTCTTGGCACCTTTCCGAGACATTGGGCTTAGACAAGTCCAGGACCAAAAGAATTGTTTTTAATTCAATTACCAAGTCTGCAATCCAGAAAGCCATTGAAAATCCGAGAGAGATAAATTATAATTTGGTAAATGCCCAACAAGCAAGAAGGGTCTTGGATAGATTGGTGGGTTATCAATTGTCTCCGATACTTTGGAAAAAAATCAAACCAGGTCTCTCAGCAGGAAGGGTACAGTCGGTCGCAGTGCGATTGATTGTAGAACGTGAGCGTGAAATAGAAGGTTTTACTGCCCAAGCTTTATTCAGGATTTCGGCGGAATTCAAAACGGAAAGTGACGGAGTGTTCACGGCTAAGTTAGGTAAGAACTTTGCAACTAAGGAAGAGGCAGAAGCTTTCTTGAAGAAAAATATAGGAGCCGATTTTTCAATTGGGAATTTAGATAAAAAGCCCGGAAAAAAATCTCCATCCGCACCATTTACAACCTCAACCTTACAGCAAGAGGCATCAAGAAAATTGTATTTTTCTGTGGGACGGACTATGCAGGTGGCGCAACGATTATATGAAGCTGGACTCATTACTTACATGAGAACCGATAGTGTTAATCTTTCCGGCGAAGCAATCAATGCCGCTAAAGATGCCATTGTTGCAAATTATGGCGAACAATATAGTACAGTCCGTAATTTCAAAGGAAAATCGAAAGGGGCACAAGAAGCTCATGAAGCCATACGTCCGACAGATATGACGAGGCAGTCAGCTTCATTAGAACGTGATCAATCAAAATTGTATGAGCTAATATGGAAAAGAACCATTGCTTCACAGATGAGCGATGCCCAATTAGAACGTACCAATGTAATAATAAATGCAAGTACCCACGCTGAAGAATTTACGGCGAATGGGGAAGTAATCAAATTCGATGGTTTCCTAAAAGTATATATGGAGGGTATTGATGATGAGGATATGTCTGAAGACCAAAAGAGTATGTTGCCTGCAATGAAGGTTGGTGATGCATTGAATAATAAATTTATAACTGCTACCGAGCGTTTCACTAGACCACCATATAGATTTACGGAAGCATCATTGGTTAAAAAGTTGGAAGAATTAGGTATTGGTAGGCCATCTACATATGCCCCAACTATTTCTACAATACAAAATAGGGGTTATGTTGAAAAAGGTACCGTTGAGGGAGCCGAGCGAAAATATATTCAGTTTATTTTGGAAGTAGGAGAAATTAAGGAAAAACAACTTGTTGAAACTGTCGGTTCAGATAAAGGTAAAATGGTCCCAACCGATATTGGTATGATTGTGACCGATTTTCTTGTGAGCCATTTTTCGAACATTTTGGATTATAACTTTACGGCAAGAGTTGAGGAAGAATTTGATGAAATTGCCGAAGGTGATGAGGACTGGAAGAAGGTGATGAGAGATTTTTATGAAGACTTTCATCCTAAGGTATTGGATGTTGAGGCAAATGCTGACCGTGCCAGTGGGGAAAGGGTTTTGGGTAAAGATCCAAAAACAGGCAAACAGGTATCAGTACGATTAGGAAGATTTGGTCCTATGGTACAAATTGGCACTGTTGATGATGAGGAAAAACCACAATTTGCAAGTTTATCGCCAGACCAATCCTTGAATACAATTACTTATGAAGAGGCTATGGACTTATTTAAACTTCCTAGAAAATTAGGAGTTTTTGAGGATGAGGAAATCGAGGCTAATATAGGAAGATTTGGCCCGTATGTTAAGTTTGGAAAGAAGTTTGTCTCGCTGGCCAAAGGTGAAAGTGCTATGGATGTTTCTTTGGAAAGAGCCATAGAATTAATAAAGGAAAAGCAAAAGGCCGATGCACCTATCGCAGCTTATGAAGATAAGGATGTAATAAAAGGAGTAGGCCGTTTTGGACCTTTCATCAAATGGGATGGTATATTCATTAATGTGAACAAGAAATACGATTTCGATAATCTTACACAAGCGAATATTGAAGAGTTGATCGAAGCCAAAAAGCAAAAGGAAATAGATAAACTTATTCAAGAATGGCCTGAAGAAGGCATTCGAATTGAAAAGGCAAGATGGGGAAGGCATAATATTCTAAAAGGCAAGATAAAGGTTGAATTGGCTAAAACGGTTGATGCGACTAAGATGTCTTTGGAAGAAGCCAAAGCACTTGTTGAAAAGAAATCCCCCAAGAAAAAAACAAAGGCAAAAGCAAAACCTAAAGCTAAGAAGTAAGTATGGCATTCGATTTTTTGGTTCCTGTAGAAGATAAGGTATTGGCCCATTCAGAATTATTACCCCCACAGGCGCTTGGAAAGCATATTTACGCGCATACCAAAAAAGATGGTTTGCCCGTCTTGGCGAATGCCACTATTGCAATTTTGGGTGTAAAGGAATCCCGTAATGCCTTTGAAAAGAAACCTGAAAAACTGCATGTTTCCGCTATCAGAATTCAGTTATACAAGTTGCTTCTTGGTAATTGGGATTCCACCATCGTTGATATGGGCGATATTGAAGAGGGTGAAACCGTTGATGACACTTACTTTGTAGTGAAGGAAATAATCGCAGGTCTTCTTGAAGAGAATATCATACCTATTATATTGGGAGCAACACAGGATATCACGTATCCTGCATATAGGGCCTTTGACGGTATTCGAGATATGATCAATTTAGTGGCGATTGATAGTCGCTTTGATTTTGGAATGGAAGATGAGCTTATTTCTTCACATTCCTATATGAGTAAGATAATTACCGACAAGCCTAATAACCTTTTTAATTTTTCCAATTTAGGGTATCAAAGTTATTTTAATGCCCAAGAAGAGAAAGATCTCATGGATCGTCTGTTTTTTGATGCTTATAGATTGGGTGAATTGATTCAAGACATATCATTGGCTGAACCTGTATTGCGCAATGCGCATATGGTGAGTTTAGACGCTCGTTCAATCAAAGCCAGTGAGATTGGGGTTTCTCCCAATTTTTCTCCCAACGGTTTTGATGGGCGTGAAATTTGCACCATTGCAAGGTACGCTGGCCTAAGTGATAAAATTAGTGTTTTCGGAATCTATGAAATGGAAAACATTGACCAATCCCACCAGCTCCTGGCACAAATCATCTGGTACTTTATTGAAGGGGTTAATTTCAGGATCAAAGAGTCTCCATATTCAAAATCTGACGATTTTACAAAGTATACCGTGCCAACTGAAACCGAACAGTTGGTCTATTATAAGAGCCATCTTACCGAAAGATGGTGGGTAGAGGTACCTTCAATCTTGACTTCACATACTAAAGCCAATTCAGCGGCGTTATTACCATGCACCGAGCAGGACTATTTAGATGCATGTAATCAGGATATTCCCGAAAGGTGGTTCAAGGCCTACAGAAAAGGCTTTAACTGATTAAAAAAAATAGACGATAATTGTACGAGATACAATAATTTACTCAAAACGTAGTTTTAGAGAGTAGAATAATATTTGTGTTTGCAATTATAACCTTAATCGAAATTTAACCTAAAGTATGAAGAAGCTATTGTTATCATCTATAGCATTTGTTTTTTTACTCACCAGTTGTGGGTCTAAAACAAAAGGAGAACTAACCGGCGTCCAAGGAAAAAAATGGTACCCGGAAAAACCTTATGGAATGGAGTTGATCCCACGCGGATCTTTCATCATGGGTAAGAGCGAGGAAGACCAAGCTAAAGTTCTCAATGCGCCAACCAAGACAGTTACCGTGCGTTCCTTTTATATGGATGACACTGAGATCACAAATAGCGAATATCGCCAGTTTGTGGAATGGGTAAAAGATTCAATCACAAGGACAAAATTGGCTATTCTAGCCGATGAGTTAGGGCTAAGTCCTGAAGATGGAGGTATTGGGGATTTTGCATTTAAAGATGCAGATACTACCAGAGCATCTGTTTATGACAAGTATATGTTGGACAACTATGCTGGGATGGGCGAAACCGGATATGAGGGTCGAGCTTTGAACAAAGATCAAGATTTAGTTTGGGATACTTCTGAGTATCCAGACGAGTACTATGCCGAGGTAATGGACTCTTTATATATTCCAGAAGTTGAGTCCTATAATGGTCAAAGAACTTTTGAAGTTACTTCGTTGAAATATAAATATAGTTGGATGGATATCGAAGCTGCTGCTCGTTCAAGAACTGGCAGTAGAAAAGATTTTATCATTCAAGAAGAATTGGAAATATATCCGGACACAACTGTTTGGATTAGGGATTTCGAATATTCTTATAATGAACCAATGCACAATGACTATTTCTGGCATGATGCGTATAGCGAATATCCCGTTGTTGGTATTTCTTGGAAACAAGCACAAGCTTTTTGTAATTGGAGAACCAAGCACAAGAACGATGACCAAAAAAGTAAAGGCAAGCAATTCGTGAATAAATTTAGGTTGCCAACGGAAGCTGAATGGGAATATGCTGCAAGAGGTGGTATCGAAGGTGGTACATATCCTTGGGGTGGTCCGTATGTGATCAGTGATACAGGTTGCTTTATGGCAAACTTTAAACCACAACGTGGGGATTATGCTGCCGATCAAGCATTGTATACTGTTGAGGCTAAAGCTTATGAGCCCAACGATTTTAACTTGTACAATATGGCCGGTAACATATCTGAATGGACAAACTCTAGCTACGATGCAAATTCATATGAATATGTATCTACCATGAACCCTAATGCTGGCGATGGCAGCAATAAAAGAAAAGTGATTAGAGGTGGTTCATGGAAAGATGTTGCTTACTTCTTACAGGTGAGTACAAGAGATTATGAATATGCAGATTCTGCGCGTAGTTATGTAGGGTTTAGAACCGTACAGGATTATATGGGAGAAGAAGATTCAACAAAATAGAATTATAATTAATCATTTATACATCTCGATTAAAATCGAGGACAATCAAATTTTAACCAAATCCTTATTATTAACATAAACTAAAATTAAATTTAAAATTATGGCACAGTCAAAATCAACAAAAAAATTATTTAACATGGCCTACGGCCTTGGCGCATCTGTAGTAATTATTGGCGCATTATTTAAGATTCTTCACTGGGAATTTGGCCCGCTAACAGGTGGTCTATTATTGGCAGTAGGTCTTATTACTGAAGCACTTATTTTTGCTATTAGCGCGTTTGAACCAGTAGAAGATGAATTCGATTGGTCTTTGGTATACCCAGAGTTAGTTGGTGGTATGAATAATGGGACAGACAATGAAATGGCAGAATTGAAGGAAGCTGAAACTTCGTTGTCCAAGAAATTGGATAATCTTCTTGAAGAAGCAGGTGTTGATGCTAGTCTTATGGAAAGTTTAGGTTCAAGCATCAAGGATTTCGAAGGTGCTGCAAAAGGTCTCGCCCCTACAGCGGATGCTATGCAATCTACTCAGAAGTATTCTGAAGAAATGGTACATGCTGCTGCTCAGATGGAATCTTTGAACAGTTTATATAAAGTACAGTTAGAAAGTGCTAGCAAACAAGCTACAGTTAACGAAGAAGTAGTACAGAATGCAACTGCGCTTAAAGATCAGATGGGATCTTTGGCAACTAACCTTTCTTCATTGAACGGAGTTTATGGTGGTATGTTAACTGCTATGAATAGAAACTAATTAGAACATTAGTCCAAACCCAAATCAATTAATCAATAATATCTAATTAGAAAACATGGCATCAGGAAAACTATCGCCAAGACAGAAGATGATCAATTTAATGTATTTGATCTTCATCGCGATGTTGGCACTTAATATGAGTAAGGAAGTTTTAGCTGCATTCGGAATCATGAATGAAAAGCTCGAAATCTCCAATACTAAAACAACCGCAAGTAATGACGCATTCTTGGGAAGTCTTGAAACAAAGGCATCTGAAGATGATAAGAAGTACGGTGAGTTGTATCAGAACGCCCAAAAGATAAAGTCAATGTCTCAAGAATATTTTGACTATCTAGAGGGGCTCAAGAAAGGTATGACCGAAAATCTTGAAGATCCCAAGGATTATGCCCGAATGGATAACTCGGATTTCCTAGATCAAAAGTTATTTCAGGGAGATAATCTTGCCGAAGGTGGTAGGGAATTTATGAAGCGACTTACTGATTATCGCACACAGGTTGCAGCGATTGCTCCAGCTAGTTTAAAAGAGGCCGTAAATTCACGTTTCCAGACAGGAGATGAGAAGGGTAAGGTTGAAAAAAGAGATGGCACAAAGCAAGATTGGATCAACTATCATTATGAAGGTTATCCTTTAGTTGCGTCATTGGCAAAATTAACTGCACTTCAAGCAGATGTTAAATCAACTGAGGAAGATGCGTTGAAATCAATGTTGGAAGGTGAGTTAACCAGCCAAGTTTCATTGAAGAATTTTGCTACCTCGCTTATGGCTTCTAAATCTGCATTTTATAGTGGAGAAAAGTATGATGGTAAAATCATTATAAGTAAGACCGATAAATCGTCCACTCCAGTACGAGCAGAATTGACCCTTGACGGAAGAAAACTTTCTGAGGGGAAAGACTATGCTTTTGAAGCAGGTGGAATTAAAATGCTTATTGGTGCTGGTTCTCCCGGTGATCATGAAGTTGCAGGTACTATGTTCTTTATGCAGGATGGTGAAGAAATTCCAGTTGAGGTTAAGAACAGTTTTGCAACAATAAGTAAGCCTAATGCAGCTTTGATAGCGGCAGATAAGATGAACGTAGTTTATCGTGGGGTTGCTAACCCAATGTCTATATCTATTCCTGGTATTCCTGACAATAAAGTTACTGCATCAGCTCCTGGTCTTACCAAGAGAAGTGCAAGTAAGTATGTCATGAATCCTGGTAAAGGTAGAACGGTAAGAATAGTTGCTTCAGGTATTTTACCTGATGGTCAGCGTATTTCTACCCCGGCTGAGTTTAGAATTAAAGATATTCCGAGACCTGCAGGCTCAATTAGAGGTGAATCAGGTAGTGCAAAAATGGGGAAAAAAAACTTGGAAATTGCAACGGTTGGAGCCTTATTGGAAGACTTTGATTTTGATTTGAATCTTAAAGTAAGTGGATTTAAATTTAAAGTTCCTGGTCAACCTACCGTAAGTGTTAAAGGTAATAAACTTGATTCTAGAGCTAAATCAGCCCTAAGAAGAGCAAGGCGTGGTGATGCTGTTCAGATATTTGATGTAAATGCTTATATCACGAACAATAAGAGCTACAAACTTAAAAAAGTATCTCCAGTTATTATTGAGTTGACAAACTAATACGTAGTATTTATTAAATTATAGTTTTATGAATTGGAAGAATGTTTTAATAATCGGAGCTGTTAGCCTACTGCCCGCATCAATTATGGCCCAAGCAAATATATTGAATGCTAAGAAGCCACAGGAAATTGGTGTAAGGACAGAAGCACAAAAAGCCTTAGACAATGATGCTCCTTTAGAGTATGGTTATGTGGATGATAGGGATATCCTTTGGTCCAAAACCATATGGGAGACCATTGACTTGGATGAACGGGTTAACTTTCCTTTATACTATCCTATAGACACCGTAGATATAGGTGCCGATAGACGTTCCTTGTATGATGTTCTTATTAAGAATATCAAAAGCGGTAAACTAGAGGATGTATATGTAGATTCTTATTTTACTGAAAAAAGAGTTTTCAGTGATTTGAAAGCTACGTTACAAAAAAAGGATACCACCGATATGGGATACGAACAGATAAATGCAGGAGAGGAATTATCCCCTGAATTTATTAATGAGCGGGATTTGACTGCCCGAGATATCGAAGAGTATCGTATTAAAGGAATCTGGTATTTCGACAAGCGACAAGGAGAATTAAAATACCGATTATTGGGTATTGCTCCGGTAGCACCGGATGTTAACTTTATTGATGATGAATCAATGGACCCTGCAGATGCCTTGGTTGAGCTTTTCTGGGTGTGGTACCCAGGTGCCAGGCAGATATTGCACGATGCCAAAGTATTTAACCAACGCAACTCGGCACAACCCATAACTTATGATATGTTGTTGAATGCACGAAGGTTCAATGGGGTCATCTATCGTGAAGATAATGTTCACGGTGACCGTAAGGTTAACGATTATATTGCAGATAATGCCTTGTTCCAGTTACTGGAGGCCAAACGAATAAAAGAGGTCATCAGAGATAAGGAACAAGATATGTGGGCATACTAGTACAGCTTATTCCAATTCAATATAAAATGAAAACCCTGACGTTATTGTCAGGGTTTTTTTATGACTTTTCTGCTCTTATTGCATAAGAACTTTGTAGAATGTATAATTTTACGGAATGATAGATTATTTGGTTGTTGGCCTTGGTCTGGCTGGTATTTCTTTTTGTGAACAATTAGAAGAAAATAAAAAGAGCTATAAAGTGATTAATGATGGCTCCCAAACCTCTTCACTTGTTGCCGGAGGATTGTACAATCCAGTTATTCTCAAACGATTTACCCTAGCCTGGAATGCAGATGTTCAGTTAGAAACAGCAATGCCTTTTTACAATCAGCTTGAATCAAAGTTGGGTGTAAATTTGGATTCCAAAATTCCCATTTATAGAAAGTTTGCTTCCATCGAAGAGCAGAACCTATGGTTTGAAGCAGCAGATAAACCTAGACTTGCTAATTTTCTTTCCACTAGAATTATTGAAAATGATAATAAAGGTATTGATGCTCCCTATGGATTGGGAGAAGTATTACATACTGGCAGAATAGATACGAAAACATTGGTTGGGGCTTATGAATCCTTTCTTCAAGAAAAAGGGAATTTGATTAGTCAGACCTTTGATTTTGAAGCAATGGTCGTTGAAAAAGAACATATAGCGTACAATTCCTTAAAGGCCAGAAAAATTGTTTTCGCTACCGGTTTTGGTTTAAAATCGAACCCGTATTTCAACTATCTTCCATTGCATGGGAACAAGGGGGAACTCTTGACCATTAAAGCTCCTAAATTAAAAGAAAATAATATTATCAAATCCGCAGTGTTTATTATTCCCCTGGGTGATGACCTATATCGAGTCGGTGCTACTTATGAACGGACTGATAAATCCAATAACCCAACGGATGGGGCTAAAAATGAATTGTTGGATAAATTACATACATTCTTAAAGTGTGATTATGATATTGTTGATCATGTAGCTGGTATTAGGCCAACAGTGGCAGACAGGAGACCTTTGGTTGGGTTACATCCTAAACATTGGAATATAATAGTATTAAATGGGTTTGGTTCGCGTGGAGTTCTTATTGCTCCTACGATTTCAAAACAGCTTTATAACCATGTTGAAAAAGGGGAGCTGCTACCTTCAGAAATAGATGTTAAAAGGTTCTCAAAAAGATTTGTAACTAGGAGGTCTTGACAGCTTTTGAATTATAATGTACGAAGATGTTGATCCATATATTTCTGGATAATCGTATTATCACGGGCATAAAAAATATCATGGTAGCTACAATTGAAATGAATGTATTGATCAACGAGGTGCCAATAAACAAATAGGATATGACAAATGCGGCAACGGCAAACGCAATGCCGACGGCATAACTAACGTACATGGCACCATAAAAAAAGGAAGGTTCTATTTTGTATTTTGTATTACAATGTGAACATCGCTCATACATTTTGAAGAGATTCGCTAATTTATATGGGTTTTTATCCATATACATGCTTTCATTATGGCATTTAGGACAACTTCCTGTTAAAATACTGTAGAGTTTGTTTCCTTTTTTTAACATTTGCAAAATGTTTTGGCGAAAATACAGTATTGCTCGCTTTTCTAATGTAACATTGGTCACAAAATATGCTTAACATTCATAACCTTTCAGTCTCTTTTGGAGGCGAATACTTATTCGAAGAAATATCTTTTAGACTTAATGCAGGTGACCGCGTTGGTCTAATTGGTAAAAATGGGGCAGGTAAATCTACCCTGTTAAAGTTGTTATCTAAAGACATGTCTATTGATTCGGGAACTATTGCAACTGAGAAGAATATAAAAATCGGATTTCTAAGACAGGATATAGATTTTGAACATGGGAGAACAGTTTTAGAAGAAGCATATCATGCCTTTGAGGAAATCAAGGCATTAGAACTTAAATTGGACACTATTAATCATCAACTCGCAGAGCGAACTGATTATGAAAGTGAAGGGTATCATCAATTAATGGTAGACCTAAATGATTTCGCGCATCATTACGAGATTATTGGAGGATATAATTACCAAGGTGAAACCGAAAAGATACTTCAAGGGCTAGGTTTTAAAAGAGATGATTTTGACAAGAAAACAGATACCTTTTCAGGCGGTTGGCGCATGCGTATTGAGATTGCGAAAAGTTTAGGGATCCATCTTGAAGTAACCTAT
>CAZYQR010000036.1:0-14649 GCA_964649755.1 uncultured Maribacter sp.
TTTGCTTCCAAGAAATAGTGTGCACAAAGTGTGCATTTTTAGAAAAGATGCGCGGTTAAACTATGAGTAAACGATTTCAAATTAATTGAAAAATAGGGTGTGCATAAAGTGTGCATTGAAAACAAAAAAAAGGGGCAGACCTTTCGGAAACCCCTTGTTTAAAGTGATGGCACTAGGATTCGAACCTAGGACCGCCTGCTTAGAAGGCAGGTGCTCTATCCAGCTGAGCTATGCCACCATTTTTGATTAAGGGTTATTTGCCCTTAAACAAAAAAGCTCCAAGTTTCCTTGAGGCTTCTCATGTAGTAGCGGGGACTGGACTCGAACCAGCGACCTTCGGGTTATGAGCCCGACGAGCTACCTACTGCTCTACCCCGCGATGTATTGTAAAAGTACTTCTAAAAGCACTTTATTTTATTTTTTTCTCTCAGGTCGAGTAGGTACCCTGTCCTGAGCGTAGTCGAAGGATGCTGCTCTACCCCGCGATGTATTGTAAAAGTGCCCTTAAAATGCACTGTTTTTTATTTTTCTCTCAGGTCGAGTAGGTGCCTTGTCCTGAGCCTAGTCGAAGGGTACTGCTCTACCCCACGATGTGGACGGCAAATATACAACGGTTTTTTAGATCTATCAAAACTTGAACAAAGATTATTTTTATCCGCATTCCTTATAAAATAGTTAAAATCCATACCTTCGGACATTTACATTTCTATGGACGCAATCAATGATTTTCTTGCAGGTGCCAATGATATAGCCAATTGGCCAATGTTCGCGCTACTTATCGGCGGGGGGCTTTTTTTAGTTTTTTATTCCAAATTTATGCCGTATCGCTTTTTTGGCCATGCGATTGCGATTGTTAGAGGTAAATATGATGATAAGAATGCCAAAGGAGATGTGAGTTCGCTACAGGCTTTATCGGCTGCGGTTGCTGCAACAGTAGGTTTGGGCAATATCTCAGGAGTTGCAATAGCTATTCATAGAGGTGGGCCAGGTGTCGTCTTTTGGATATGGATGACAGCCCTGATAGGTATGTGCATTAAATTCTATTCGGGTAGTTTGTCCATAATGTTTCGAGGAGAAGATTCTGAAGGCAAATTACAAGGTGGTCCCATGTTTTATATTACTCAAGGGCTGGGGAAAAAATGGAAACCTTTAGCCATTTTTTTCTGTATTGCCGGTCTATTTGGATTTTTAGGGGTATTCACTGCGAATCAGTTTACTGAAACTTTTATGAGTGTCGTAAAGCCTTCAGAAACTTTTTTTCAAATGGATGATTTTAGCTGGAAGCTAACCATTGGTATCGTTTTAGCAATAATTACATCTTTTGTTGTTTTTGGCGGGTTGTCAAAAATTGCCAAGGTCGCAACAGCTATAGTTCCAACTATGGTAATGATTTATTTGGCTGCTGTAATTGTGGTTATGGTGATGAATTCCTCACAGGTACTTCCATCATTAAAGCTAATTATTACTGAAGCATGGAATTTTAATACCATCGTCACAGGTGGTTTCTGGGGATTAATCATAGTAGGTGTAAAAAGAGCGATGTTCTCAAATGAGGCCGGTTTGGGTAGTGCTCCTATGTATCATGGACAATCAAAAAATAATGAGCCTATTCGTGAAGGTTTAGTGTCCATGTTGGGCCCTTTTATCGATACTATTTTGGTTTGTACCTTTACAGCGGTGGTCATTATTTTAAGTGGGGCTTATCTGGAGGATACCGATGGAATTGTAATGACCTTAAGTGCTTTTAGAATTACGCTATTTGGATACGGTGATTATTTATTAATGATTATCGTTTCGGCTTTTGCGCTGTCTACACTCTTTACCTATTCGTATTATGGAGTCAAATGTCTTTCGTTTTTAACGAATGCTAAAATTGGAAAATATTATAATCATTATTTTGTAATTACGATAGTTTTGGCGGCGGTAGTATCACTAGACTTTGTTACGTATTTAATTGATCTATCATACGCTTTAATGGTAATACCCAACATGATTGCCGTACTTTTGTTGGCGCCTAAAGTTAACCAAGCCTCAAAAGAGTACTTTAAAAAATTAAAGAATGGCCGAGCATAAAGCAGGATTTGTAAATATTATCGGAAATCCCAATGTGGGGAAATCTACTTTGATGAATGCTTTTGTTGGTGAAAAGCTCTCTATAATAACCTCAAAGGCACAGACTACAAGACACCGAATTCTAGGCATTGTTAATGGCGATGATTTTCAGGTTATACTTTCAGATACTCCTGGGATAATCAAGCCCGCTTATGAGTTACAGTCTTCTATGATGGATTTTGTGAAATCTGCCTTTGAAGATGCCGATGTGCTTTTGTATATGGTCGAGATAGGGGAGAAAGCCCTTAAAGATGAAAGGTTTTTTGAGAAAATCAAAAATAGTACAATACCCGTGCTGTTATTATTGAATAAGATCGATGCTTCCACCCAAGAGGAATTGGAAGAACAGATACAGTATTGGCAAGAACAATTGCCAACAGTTGAAATTCATCCCATATCGGCATTGAATAATTTTAATGTTAAAGGAGTGTTCGAGCGTATCTTAGAGTTACTTCCTGAATCTCCCCCCTATTACCCAAAAGACCAATTAACAGATAAACCCGAGCGTTTCTTTGTTAATGAAACCATTAGGGAAAAAATATTGCTTTATTATAAGAAAGAGATTCCGTATTCGGTTGAAATAGAAACTGAGGAGTTTTTTGAAGACCCGGATATAATTAGAATGCGGGCAGTAATAATGGTAGAGCGCGATTCCCAAAAAGGGATCATCATTGGTCACAAAGGCAGTGCCTTAAAACGAGTTGGCGTTGAGGCCCGTAAGGATCTTGAGAAATTCTTTGGCAAACAAGTGCATCTCGAATTATATGTGAAGGTGAACAAGAATTGGAGAAGCGATTCTAGGCAATTGAAACGATTTGGTTATAATCAAAAGAAATAAGCTACAAACCCAGTCTTTGATTCATAAAATTGTGCAATTCATGCATTTGTGGTTTTCCTTTACTTCTTCCAGCCCGGCCAAAGGCGTATAGTGCAAACCAAAGTAGTACCATGAAAATCATAAGGCCTAATTGTAAACCATAACCACGACCTAAAGATGCACTTGAATACCCCCAAACTCCGAGTCCAATAAAAATCGTAGCTACTCCAAAATGTAGAAACATAAAAAAGGTCCATAAGGTGGGGTTTGGGCCAAAAAGCCCGTATAATTTGCTTCCGCCTGCCTCATTTTCAATTATTTCCAAATGTAATTGAGGAGACCAGAAGTGAATTTGTTCGTTTTTGAATTTGATAAAAACATGGTCATCCATTCGATTGACCAAAAATGGGGGTTGATCAATATTTTCAAAAGTTTGTAATGCTTTTTCTTTAGGTTGTTCAAGTTCTATTTGAAACCTAGGCCTAAGGACTATTTCATTGGTGAGTACTTGCACTTTATGAGATAAAATTAGAATCAAAAGATACTATATTTTCTTCGAATTTAAATGGTACTTTTGCAGCAAATTTAGAAGTATGAGTGGTATTGTAGCCATTGTAGGAAGACCAAATGTTGGAAAATCCACCTTTTTTAATCGATTGATTCAAAGGAGGGAAGCCATTGTTGATGCCGTAAGTGGCGTTACAAGGGATCGTCATTATGGGAAGAGTGATTGGAATGGCAAGGAGTTTTCAATAATAGATACCGGTGGATATGTTGTTGGGAGCAATGATATCTTTGAACAAGAAATAGATAAGCAAGTAGAATTGGCCATAGAAGAAGCAGATGCCTTGATTTTCATGGTAGATGTTGAAACTGGAGTGACTGGTATGGATGAGGATGTCGCCAAGATTTTACATAAGGTAAATAAACCCGTTTTTTTGGCTGTGAACAAAGTAGATAATGCTAAAAGAGCAGAAGATGCAGTAGAATTCTATTCACTTGGCTTAGGTGAATATTATAATCTTTCTAGTATAAATGGTAGCGGCACAGGCGAGTTGTTAGATGCTCTTGTAGAGGTGTTGCCTGAAAATATAGAAGAAGAAAGCGACCTTCCTAGGTTTGCTGTTGTAGGTAGACCAAATGCTGGTAAATCATCTTTTATCAATGCATTGATTGGTGAAGAAAGATATATAGTTACTGATATTGCAGGTACAACGAGAGATAGTATCGATACCAAGTATAAACGCTTTGGTTTTGAGTTCAATCTCGTTGATACGGCTGGAATCCGGAGAAAAGCCAAAGTAAAGGAAGATCTTGAATTTTACTCAGTAATGCGTTCTGTTCGTGCCATAGAACATAGTGATGTGTGTTTATTGTTGGTCGATGCTACTAGAGGCTTTGATGGTCAGGTAGCCAATATTTTTTGGCTGGCCCAGCGTAATAATAAGGGTATCGTAATTTTGGTGAATAAATGGGATTTGGTTGAAGACAAGGAAACCAATACTATGAAACAATACGAGAAAAAAATTAGGGAGGCCATTGAACCATTTGTCGACGTGCCTATTCTATTCATTTCAGTGCTGACCAAACAACGTATTTTCAAGGCGATTGAAACCGCTGTGCAGGTCTATAAAAATAGAAGCAATCGTATTCCAACCAGTAAGTTCAATGATACAATGTTGCCTATTATCGAAAACTATCCACCGCCTGCTTACAAAGGTAAATTTGTAAAAATCAAATTTTGTACGCAGCTGCCCACACCTTACCCCCAATTTGCGTTCTTCTGTAATTTACCGCAATATGTGCGAGAGCCCTATAAGCGTTATTTGGAAAACAAGCTCCGCGAGGAGTTTGATTTTACA
This sequence comes from uncultured Maribacter sp., assembly GCA_964649755.1. GTDB lineage: Bacteria > Bacteroidota > Bacteroidia > Flavobacteriales > Flavobacteriaceae > Maribacter_A. The sequence continues at coordinate 4,792 of CAZYQR010000036.1, forward strand.
GGAGTGCCAATTACCGTCTATATGCGAAAAAAATAGTTTTCAGATAAAAGTCAGAAGTTTTTCGTTTCAACAGCGCACTACTTACTGAATACTGATTGCTAAAAAACTACCATCCTCCGGAAGCACCGCCTCCACCGAAGCCGCCTCCGCCAAATCCGCCACTGAAGCCGCCGCCACCGCTACCAAAACCACCACCAGATTTGCCACCACCGAAACCACCTCGTCCCATATTACTGAGTATGATAATGTCCCAAAGGTCAAGACCTGATTTTTTACCACCACCTCTTCCGCCTTTATTTCTTCGGTTTCGATTGGAAAGAATTATCAATATCACAATGAAGATAATGATAGGTAAGAATGCCTCAAAAGGGAAACCGGGATTGTCATCAAAGGTTCTATCTTCTTGAAATTCACCGTTCAAGACTTGAAAAATTGCATCTGCACCATTATTCAATCCTCCATAATAATCATCTTGTTTGAATTGAGGTATAATTACATTTTCAATGATACGACGAGACATGGCATCGGTAAGAGCGCCTTCAACGCCATAGCCCGTATTGATGGCGATTTTACGATCATCTTTTGCCAATAAAACTAGAATTCCATTATCTTTTCCCACTTGCCCAATGCCCCATTTCTGGCCCCATTGAGCTCCTAGGTAAGTGATGTTCTCACCTTCCGTAGAACGTATAATGGCCATTACGATTTGTGTTGAAGTGCTGTCGGAATACTGAATGAGCTTTTGTTCAAGATTATTTTTCTGACTCTCAGATAGCAGATTTATATAATCATAAACACTGGTTTCTAACTGTGGTTTTTCAGGAATTTGAAACTGGGCGAAAGAGAACGAACACCAGCAAAGAACCAATAAGAGTAAACTAATTTTTAGATATCTCATTGCTCAATTCGTTTGTGTCACCGTGATTCCAAGGAAAATGCGCTTCCAGCGCTGTGCCGGCTTTCAATATACCATCAATAAGACCTTGTTTGAACCTTCCGTTTTTAAAATGGGATTCAATGGCGTCCCTGGTCGTGTCCCAGAAATTTTCAGGGACTACCTTATCGATGCCACGATCACCATAAATACAAAACTTTTTATCGTTTACGGCAACATAAATAATAACACCGTTTTCTTCTTTGGTGTTATCCATTTTCAATAGATGAAAAACTTCTTTAGCGCGCTTAAAATGTTCATTCCGGGTATGCGCCTCTATATGTACACGAATTTCACCTGAAGTATTTTTTTCGGCTTCAAGAATGGCCTGAACTATCTCCTGCTCTTCCTTTGCCGTTAAAAAATCTTCAACTTTGGACATTATGGATTATTTAAAATCAAATTCAACCTCGGGTGCCTGTTCTGCTCCAGCCTCTGATTTAAAGTAAGCGAGTTCGTCGAAATTCAAGAATCCTGCCAATAGGGAATTCGGAAAGGTTTTAACATGGTTGTTATAGGGTTCAACGGTAGCATTGAAACGATCACGTGCAACATTGATTCTGTTCTCCGTACCTTCTAACTGCGATTGTAATTCCAAAAAGTTCTGATTTGCTTTTAAGTCAGGGTATCGCTCTACAGTGACCAATAGACTTTTTAAAGCTCCACTCAATCCACCTTGAACTTCATTGAACTTGGCCAATTGTTCTGGCGTAATATTCGTTGGGTCTATAGAAACCGAAGTTGCTTTTGCCCTTGCCTCGATGACGTCGGTCAAAGTACCTCTTTCAAAATCGGCAGCACCTTGTACCGTTTTTACCAAATTATCGATAAGGTCATTTCTTCGTTGATAGGCACTTTCAACATTGGCCCAGGTCTTGGTCGATGTTTCTTTTAATTTGATTGCTGTGTTGTTGAAGCCAACGCCCCATTGGTATAGTCCAAATGCGATTACCCCAAGAATGATCAAGGGTATTAACCATTTTTTCATGATAGTGTGTATTAGAAGTTATTTATAGTTGATTTTTAATCTTAACAAGCTCACTTTTGACGTGTTCCAATTTTTGAATGATATCAAAATTAGATAAGGTCTTTTGCTTTTCTTCCTTTAAGTGGGTCTTGGCACCTTCGAGTGTAAATCCGCGTTCTTTTACCAAATGGTAAATCAACTGAAGGTTTTTTATATCCTGTGGGGTGAATTTGCGATTGCCTTTCGCATTTTTTTTTGGCTTCAATGCATCAAATTCCTTTTCCCAAAAGCGAATCAAAGAGGTGTTAACCCCAAACGCCCTAGCTACTTCGCCAATGCCATAATATCGCTTTTCTGGTAATTCTACGTGCATTAATCCAGGGATTGGTTTTCTTGGTTAGCATATTTGAGCATATTCTCAAATTCTTCAGGTGTTAAACTTCCGTAATAGAAGTTAATTGGGTTGATCCTGTTTTTTTCTTTCCAGACCTCATAATGTAAATGAGGTGCTTCCGAACGACCCGTATTGCCTACAAATCCTATTAAATCTCCACGTTTTACTTTTTGTCCTCGTTTTACGTTATACTTGCTTAAATGTGCATATAGGCTCAAATAGCCATAGCCATGGTCTATACGAATATGTTTGCCATAACCTGAGGCGTTATTGTCCGCTCTCTTGACCTTGCCATCACCCGAAGCATAGATTGGTGTGCCTTTTGGCGCGGTAAAGTCCATGCCCCAATGTTTCTTTCTTGCTTTTGTAAAAGGATCGGAACGCCAACCATAACCAGATGCCATTCTCGTTAAATTTTCATTGTTTAAAGGCTGTATTGCCGGTATGGCCGCTAGGAGTTTTTCTTTCTCCTCGGCCAATTTGGTAATCTCATCCAAGGATTTGGATTGTATTATAATCTGTTTTTTAATGATGTCTAGGCGTTTGGTTGTAGCAATCACCATTTCAGAATTATTGAAACCTTCAAGTGCTTTATAACGGTTTATACCACCAAATCCTGCCCTGCGCTGCTCTTCAGGAATAGGGTTGGCCTCAAAATACAATCTGTATATATTATTGTCGCGATCTTCTACATTGGCCAAAACTTCTTCAATTTGCTCCATTTTCTTACCGAGAAGCTCAAACTGTAGTTCATAGTTCTTTACTTCGCGCTGAAGCGATAACTCCCTTGGGGTATTTATTAAATTGGTATTCAACAATAAGATTAAAGAAAGTAGTCCAAAAAGAAAAGAACCCAAAAAGAAGAAAGCAATGTTGCGGTATCGCTTGGATTTTTTTGGCTCTATTTTCCGGTACGAAAGTGTGTCCGGATCGTAATAATATTTTACTTTAGACATAAATGGATTTTATCCTATTTTTGTGCTTTCGTTTTAACATAACAAACAAATATAAAAATTGTTTTGCACAATTTGTTAAAATTAATAAAACCTTACCACTTTAGATGAATTCCAAGGAAATTAGGGCCCAATTTTTAAACTTTTTTAAGGAAAAGAATCACAAGATTGTTCCGTCGGCACCAATGGTCATTAAAGATGATCCTACGTTGATGTTTACCAATGCGGGTATGAACCAATTCAAGGAGTTCTTTTTGGGTAATAGCGTTGCTAAAAACCCTAGGGTAGCTGATACCCAAAAATGTTTAAGGGTAAGTGGCAAGCATAATGATTTGGAAGAGGTAGGTAAGGATACCTATCACCATACCATGTTCGAGATGTTGGGCAATTGGAGTTTTGGTGATTATTTCAAGAAAGAGGCCATTGAGTGGGCATGGGAATTATTGACCGATAGATTGAAGATTGATAAGGACAGTCTTTATGTCTCTGTCTTTGAAGGTAGCAGTGATGCCGATAAGCTCGAAATGGACAATGAAGCCTTTGATCTATGGAGTTCCATAGTATCCAAGGACCGAATTATCTTGGGCGATAAGAACGATAATTTCTGGGAAATGGGCGATCAAGGACCTTGTGGGCCTTGTTCTGAAATTCACGTGGATATTCGTTCAGCGGAAGAAAAGGCCAAAATTCCTGGAGCTTCTTTGGTAAACCAAGACCATCCGCTTGTCGTAGAGATATGGAACCTCGTTTTCATGCAGTACAATCGTAAGGCTGATGGTACCCTGGAGTCCTTGCCTGAAAAACATGTTGATACTGGAATGGGTTTCGAGCGTTTGTGTATGGTATTACAAGGTGTTCAATCTAATTACGACACTGATGTTTTTACGCCGCTTATTAAGGAAATAGAGATAATCACTGATTCCAAGTATGGTAATAAAGAAGAAACCAATATAGCTATTCGCGTAATAGCGGATCATATTCGTGCGGTCACTTTTTCGATAGCAGATGGGCAATTGCCAAGTAATACGGGTGCCGGTTATGTTATTCGTAGAATTCTAAGAAGGGCCATACGCTATGGTTTCACTTTCCTAAATACTAAAGAACCTTTCATGTACCGATTGGTTAAGGTTTTGGCTGAAACTATGGGCAAGGCTTTTCCAGAATTACTTGATCAATACCAGTTGATTGAAAATGTAGTCAAAGAAGAGGAGTATTCCTTTCTAAGGACTTTGGAGCAAGGTTTGGTTTTATTGGACAATGTTGTCAGTAAAACCAAAGGTAAAGAAGTGGAAGGGCATAAGGCTTTTGAACTTTATGATACTTACGGATTCCCCATTGACTTAACAGCATTGATCCTAGAGGAAAAAGGGTATACCCTTGATGAAAAAGGCTTTCATAAAGCCATGCAGGAACAGAAAAATCGTTCTAGATCGGCTTCTGAAGTAGCCAAAGAAGACTGGGAGGTTATTTCGGCGGATTCAGATCAAGAATTTGTGGGTTACGATGTCTTGGAGGCAAATGTAAAAGTTGTCAAGTATAGAAAAGTAACTTCAAAAAAAGAAGGGGAACAATATCAGATGGTATTCAATCTAACCCCATTTTATCCCGAGGGAGGTGGTCAAGTTGGCGACAAGGGTTATTTAGAGGCATCTAATGGCGATGTTATTTATATCTTGGATACCAAAAAAGAAAATAACGAGATTGTACATTTTGCCAAGAACTTGCCTAAAAACATCTCAGAAACTCTAAAGGCGGTAGTAGATAAGAAACAACGCCAAAGAACAGAGGCAAATCACACCGCGACGCATTTATTACACCAGTCTTTACGCGAAATTTTGGGCCCTCATGTTGAACAGAAAGGTTCAGCAGTACATTCCAAGTATTTAAGATTTGATTTTTCGCATTTTGCTAAATTAAAAGTTGAAGAGTTGCGTGCAGTTGAAAATTTTGTCAATGCAAGGATAGACGGGCAATTGCCTTTACAGGAGGATCGAAGTGTACCCGTGGAGGATGCCTTGAAAGAGGGTGCAATGGCCTTGTTTGGCGAAAAATATGGTGATGCTGTGCGCACAATCCGCTTTGGGCAATCTATTGAATTATGTGGTGGAACGCACGTGAAACATACAGGGGATATTTGGCATTTCAAGATTAAATCTGAGGGTGCTGTTGCAGCGGGAATCCGTAGGATAGAAGCCATCACTTATGATGCTGTAAAGGATTTCTATTTTCAGAATAATAGAAGCTTGTTTGAAATCAAGGATTTACTGAACAATGCACAAGATCCGGTAAAAGCAGTTCAAGCTTTGCAAAAAGAAAATGCAAAATTGAAAAAAGAGGTTGAAAACCTGTTCAAGGACAAGGCCAAAAACTTAAAAGGGGAGCTTTTAGGTGAGCTCAAAGAAATCAATGGAATTCAATTCTTGGCTAAAAAGGTTGATTTGGATGCAGCAGGAATCAAAGGCCTATCCTTTGAAATGGGAAACAATAAGGACAATCTCTTCTTATTGTTCGGGACAGAGCAAAACGGCAAAGCATTGCTCTCTTGCTATATATCCAAGGAATTAGTAGCGGAAAAGAATTTGAATGCAGGAACTATTATCCGTGAATTGGGTAAATTCATCCAAGGTGGAGGTGGTGGTCAGCCTTTCTTTGCGACTGCAGGTGGAAAGCATCCTGATGGGATAGCAAAGGCTCTCGAAAAGGCAAAAGAATACCTTAGCTAAAGCAATGAATCTCCAAACCCAAGTTCCATTACAACAGGCTGAGCATCAATTTGATTATCAGAGTCAACTATTATTGTTGGGTTCTTGTTTTGTTGAAAATATTGGAAAAAAGCTTGATTACAACAAGTTCAGATCACTACAGAATCCGTTTGGGATTTTATTTCATCCAAAAGCTATAGAAAACCTATTGTCAAAATCAATTCAGATATTTGGTTATACTGAGGATGATATATTTTATCACAATGAACGTTGGCATTGTTTCGACGCCCATTCTGATCTTAGCGATGTTTCTAAAGAAGAATTGCTCCGAAAATTGAATAATGGTCTTAAAGACACTCGACTACAAATCTCAAAATTAACCCATATAATTATCACTTTAGGTACGGCCTGGGTATATCGGAACAATACTTTAAACGCTATTGTTGCTAATTGCCATAAGGTTCCTCAAAAAGAGTTTTCCAAAGATTTGCTATCAGTCGAAAGTATTGTTAAGAGCCTTGAGAACACCATTGGTTTGATTAAATCGACGAATCCAGATGCCCAAATCATTTTTACTGTTTCTCCGGTTCGGCATCTCAAAGATGGTTTTGTTGAAAACCAACAAAGCAAGGCGCATTTGATTACTGCAATTCTGCACGTATTAGAAAAAAATGTCACCCTGAGCGCAGTCGAAGGGTATTTTCCTTCCTATGAAATCATGATGGATGAACTTAGGGATTACCGTTTTTATAAATCGGATATGGTACATCCAAACGAATTGGCGGTGGACTATATCTGGGAGAAGTTTAAGGATGTGTGGATATCTAGAGAAGCTTTTGCAACGATGGATAAAGTTGAGGAAATTCAGCGAGGACTTAAACATAGGCCTTTCAACCCTGACTCCAAAGAACATCAAAAGTTTTTGAATTCGCTTCAAGGAAAGATTGCCTATGTGCAAAAAGAATACTCTTTCATCGAATTCCAATTGAGTCAATAATTAACTTACCAGACTTTTGTCAACCAAAGACAATCCATCGTCGATTAACTGACCAACTTTAGGATTTTCCTGTTTAACCATTTCAAGATGGTTTTTTATCTCCGAGGCGAAAACCTGCTCCTTTTCAATCTGGGGATTCATTTTGGCCAATTCATAAAGTTCAACACACAAAAGCCAATCTTCCGGGTAATTTGTGCAGACTTCCTTAAAGACCTTATTGCGCGAAATAGTAGTGTTCTTTCCTTCTCTAAAATCCCTTATTTGTTGATATAGCCGCTCTAATTGATCTCTTTTCGCATCTTTTTGTGATTTAATAGTTGTTTCGGAAATCTCGTGGGTAACCAAATCAAAACTGTTTAAATCTGCAGGACCATTAAATGCCGATACAATATTTTCTCCAATGGCCATATTATAAAGTTCATCTTGGGATTCAAAAAGGATGGTATCCTTATGCCTTACAGCACAATTCCTAAAAGTCACAAGTATTATTTCCCCCCTAGGATTTCGGGTACCAGTAATGATTTTGCCTTCTATGGTGATGTTCCCTTCAAACTCCAAAGAAATTGTTTGTCCTTCGTAAATATTATACGCCTTTAAGTCTCGTGGACTCATATCCTCAATGGCAAGATTAATTCCTTTGAGTTTGCCCATAGGTGAGCCAAACCCGTTTGCATGTTTTTCAATACTATGACCAACCAATTCTTTCTCACGGTAGGCGAGGGCAGTTGCGCCAACAGTTTGAAAGAAAACAGGTTTATTTTCATGCTCAATGACCATTTCAAAATTCCCAGAAATCTGAAGTCCAGTACTCAATTCGATGGTGCCCAATTCCCTTGAATTGATTAATTTCTTAATGCCACTTAGTCCTCCTTTTCGCAAGGACATGGTATTTGCAAATTCCTCTAAAACTTGACTCAAAAATGCAAAGTCTGGAGTTACGAACAATTGGGGTTGAGGCTTGGTAATATCAAAAGCGGTTTGTGCTGCTTCAATAGAATAGAGGATTTTTTTTACTTTGTTGGTCATGCACCACGCACTTTCCCCGATTGAGGATAATAACCCTGCGCCATAGATTTTCGGATTTTCCACCGTACCAATTAGTCCGTATTCTACAGTCCACCAATGTAGGTTTCTAATAAGGGCTATTTCACTAGGCTCCCCCATATTTTGCTGTAGTTCTTCAATGTGTTTTTCTGCAGCAGTAATCTCACTTTCAGGGGTTCCTGAGGCTTCCTTGATTATGGATAAATGCCTGACGGCTTCATACAATTCAAAATCCTTTGCATTAGAAAGAGCCTTGCTGCCTATTTCACCGAAACGTCTTAAGTACTCGGCATATTCAGGATTGGCAATAATTGGGGCATGACCCGCTCCTTCATGAATGATATCTGGTGCAGGGGTGTATTCAATATGTTCCAATTGGCGAATATCTGAAGCTATGACCAATACATTATAGGCCTGGAACTCCATAAATGCCGAAGGTGGAATAAAACCGTCTACCGCAACTGATGCCCAGCCAATATCCTTTAGAATACGGTTCATACCATACATATTAGGAATATGGTCAATAGAAATCCCAGTTTTTTTTAACCCCTCAACATAAGAAGTATGGGCCACTTTGCTTAGGTAATCAACATTTTTTCGCATTACATAGCGCCAAACTGCCTGATCAATGGCCGAATACTCACCATAATCCTGCGGCTTAATATATTGCCTTAAGTGCTGTGGTAGTTTGTCTAATATAGGATTACTTTCGTAGGACACTTCAATAAATGTTATGGTTGAGATAAAGTTACGAAATTGGGATTGAAATTTAATTCAGATTTTTAGACATAAAAAAACCGTCCTGATAGTATCGTCAGGACGGTTTGTATATTATTTTGAAGCATATCCAGGAGGATATTGTTGCAGTATTTCAGTAACAAACTCATGAATACGTTCTTCTTTCTTTTCAATATTCTTTGTATTGTTCAAAGTGCCAACTCCTCTGCCTTGCCAAACCAATTCTTTGTTTTTGGCATCGATCAAATCAATGTACAGCGAACCTTGTGTGCTTGTGCTTACAGAGGGACTATTCCATCCCCAACCAGGACCATACCCATAACCATACCCGCCCCAATAATAAGGACTCCAGCCCCAGCCATACATACCACCCCAATAATTGTTGTAAACATCAACCTTTTCGCGTTCTTTCGTGAAAATACTAATCAACAAATCAGGGTCCTGTGCTTTTACCATACCCCTAGAACTCATTTCTACTTCAATGGCTTTTAGGATTCTCTTTTTATCAAGATCGGAGATATGGGCTCTGTCAATACCTGTTTTATAAAAGGCATACGTTTTATACTCGTTAAAGTTGGCATCCTTGTCATAGTCGGATAATACACTAACCGAAACGCAAGAGCTTAAAAAAAGCAGTGCCAAAACCGGTAGTGCGAGAATTTTCATAGTTTTCATAACTGTAATATTTTTGGAATTATTGCATTTAGTCTTATTTTCAAATGTCTCAAAAATCGTGCCGAATGACCTTATTATTATTGGGAATTGGTCTTTATATTATATCCATAAGGGCAATGCCTACATCCGCTTTCACAGCAATATCCACGTTTTAAATGATACTGTTCGGTAAATACCCTAAAACCCTCTTCGGAGAGATAGAAATCGCCCTCTTCGGGTTTGATTATTTTTTTCATTTAACGCGGAATCGTATTTGATAATGATAGTAAAATTAAAGGTTTTCTGTTGACAAACCCAGTAGTTATGTACCAATAGCCTTTATTCATTGGGTATTTGATAAGAAACGGTCATTAAACGATTTTGTTTGCAACAAATCCAATTTAATATTTATGATTGAATTTTAACAATTATCTTTGGTTACAATCGTTTTAAAGCTGATTTATGATTCTAGTCT